>NZ_JBNHEP010000269.1:0-51698 GCF_050015995.1 Dapis brunnea BLCC-M229
ACCCTACTTCCTACTTCTGATATGTAGCAAACTTTTTTATAATTGGGATAAAACTTTTTAGCATATACACTCTTCCTTGTAACTTTTAACTTCTTTAAAATGCTATAATACCAATTTTAAAAAAGAATGTTACGAATAATAAGCACTATTATAAAGACTCAATAGTCCATGTCTATTTGACGAAAAAGATGATTTACGACATAAAAAATGGTATTAAACTTATTCATTCTGACTCCTGACTCCTGACTTATAAGAAATAGCCTAGCTATTTATAGCCAACATTTATAAATTTCGTATAATACCAATTCCCATGCATTAATGCTATACTTAGATAACACTTCAGTTATTAATTAATTAATTAACACAGACCGAATATTTTTTTTTGCTAATTATTAGCAAATTAATGTTAATTATTAATATTTTTACTTTTCTCCTACTACCCTACTCCCCTGCTCAATAAAATGTAGAAAAGTTTTTGATAAATGGTATAATATATCCCAGTTTTACGATTAATAAACAGATGCTCGAAAAGCGTCAAACAGAGTTAAATTAACTTCTAAATATCAAAAAAATAAGCACTACTATCAGAATAATCGCGAGGCTTTAAATAACCTAAATTTACCATTTTCAGTATAACTTTTTCTTTACTTTCTACAACTGTTTCCAAGTCAGTACGACATTCAACATCAGGGTTAACTGGTGCTTCATAAGGTAAGTCAATACCAGTAAATTCTTGAATTTCTCTTGCTCTAGCAAGTTTGTAAAGTCCTTTTTTATCCCGTGTTTCACAAACTTCTAGAGGTGCATTAACATATACTTCAATAAAGTTGCCAATGCGTTTTTTTACCTCAGAACGAACTTCATTATAAGGAGAAATAGCAGATACTAAAACAATCACACGATTACGAGTTAAAAGATGGGCTAAAAAACCTATTCTCCGGATATTTTCATCTCGGTCAGCTTTACTAAAACCCAAACTTTTACCAATGTCTTGACGTACAACTGTACTATCAAGAATTTCTACTGTGTAACCAAGCGATCGCAACTCTTCTGCCACAGCAAAACTTAGGGTGGTTTTGCCAGCACAGCTTAAACCAGTAAACCATACCGTTAGACCAGTTTGATTGTTATTTTCCATGCACAAAATCCTCTTAAAAACAAAGTTTAAATCCTGACTAAAAAAAGGGATTTAAAGTTCTATTAATCTATTGACTTAATATTTTGACTATGATAACATTAATATTTAGCTTGTAGCAATTAAAATCTAATTTTCACCAGATGTAAATACTAAATCAATAATAAAAAATTATAGTCAACTAACAAGATTATCTCAATCTCCCTAAATAAAGAATCTACCAGTAAATCTTTTCAATAAAAATTTAATTTTTAATCCTTCCTGTTCCCTGTTCCCTGTTCCCAACTTCTGTAACAAGTATAATCAAATCTCCACGTCAAAACTTATTCATATCAATGGAAAATATCAAATATCTTCGTACTTGGTTACGCATATCTCGTCAACCTCAGTACCGTTGGCTTTGGTTTGTAGCTGCGGCACTAATATATATAGGTATTCTTCTGTTTCCCATGACAGGAGTAGAAAAAGAAGCAAAAGGAGCTTTAGCAGTATTTGGAGTTACAGCTTTTCTGTGGGCAACTAATACTCTACCAGTAGCAGTCACAGGCTTAATGGTACTATTTTTAATTCCCCTCAGTGGCAGTATGTCTCCCACAGAAACCTATGCCTATTTCGGTAATAAAGCAGTATTCTTTGTATTAGGAGCATTTATTCTAGCCAGTCCTATTCAACGTTCCGGACTTAGCACTCGTCTTGCTCTAACAGTAGTTTCCCGTTTTGGCAATACCCAAAATACCCTAATTGCCTCTATCTTAATTCTTTCTGCCCTAATGTCCTTTGTGATTAGTTCCTATGCAGTCACGGCCATGTTATTCCCGGTGGTTATAGAAGTTGTTCAAGCAGCAGGTGCAAAGCCAGGTGGACGTTTTGGTCTAGCAGCATTTTTAGCCTTGGGATGGGGTTGCGGTATAGGTGGTATTGCAACTTTACTGGGGGGAGCTAGAGCACCTCTAGCATTAGGAGTGCTCCGCAGCACAACAAAAGCAGAATACGATATTACTTTTGCCGAGTGGTTTATTTGGTCTATTCCCTTAGTTGTCCTCATGTTAATAGTTTGTTATTTTCTACTATTACAAATAGGAAAAGGTCAAGTAGTTTCTTTATCTAACGCCCGAAAATTTCTCGGAATTAGAGCAAAAAGCCTTGGTGCAATTTCATCAAGAGAAGTTGGTACATTGGTATTAGTGACGGGAATAGTTTTATTATGGATTTTTAGAGGAAAAGCTTGGGGACTAGATACAATAGCTTTCTTTGGGGTTATGTGTAGCTTCATTTGTGGTTTGGCAAGTTGGCAAGAAGTAGAAGAGGATGTTAACTGGGGTATTTTTTTGATGTATGGTAGTGCTATTGCTCTAAGTGCAGTTTTAAGAGATACAGGAGCAGCACAAGCATTGGCAGAAACTTTATTGGGATCGTGGATTAATTCTGGTATTGTTTGTTTTGTGGCAATGGTTTTGATTATTACTTTTTTGACAGAGGGAATGAGTAATGCTGCTGCAGTAGCAGTTTTGATGCCAGTTGGACTTGCTTTGGCTGCTAAATATGGAATAGACCCAAGGGCAATGACATTGGGTATTACTTTGCCATCGGGTTTAGCTTTTCTGTTACCAGTCAGTACCCCGGTAATGGCCATTATTATGGGTAGTGGTTATGTGTCGCCTTCTGAAGCTTTTAAGCGTGGGTTGTTGCTAAAATTAGTGGGGACTTTGATATTCTTGGCAATGGCGAAATTTTATTGGCCTTTATTTGGGTTGGGAGTGTAAGACATGAGTATCTGGTTGGTGGTTGCAAATCCCTATGCTTACGATAAAGCAATGTGGAAAGCAGTTTCAGAAGCACAACAAAATCAAACTAAATTGAGAGTTGTGTTTTTTATTAATAATAACTCAATTCATGATGTTATTGGTGAATTGGGGCAAAGTGGTTGGTTGGGATCTAATCCTTTGCATAAACTACAAAACTCTATGTTGGAAGGTTATCGTGCTTTAGCTGGTGATGTTTTGAAACGGGTGAAACGTAAAGCGAAAGAAAAGGAAGTGGAATTAGAAACTCAGGAAGTAATAGAAAAAACTACTATAGAGGAATATATCTTTGAGCTTGTAGAAGAAGGTGCAACAAAAATTGTGATTGCTGGTCCCCAGTTACTTACTGCTAAAATCGGAGACTTACCAAATATAGCAGAGTATATTGAGGAAGATTAGGAATTTTAACGGACTCAGAAGTTAGAAGTCAAATTCTCACTTTATTTTTTTGATCGAATGATGATGAATTTTAGACTAGGAAATGTTTTTATAACTGTTCCTCGTTCTCTTTTCCCTACTATAGTTGAATCAATTTATGTAGTGAGTAGTATATGAAACTGAAAAATTTATTAATTGCATTTATGGGGATATTAACTGTGGGAACCGTGACCAGTTGTACTGGGAATAGTGACCGCCAAGAAAGTTCCCAGGAAGAAATTAAAATAGGTGGTTCTTCTGAAGGTTATCCCATTATCGAAATATTGGTAGATGCTTATGAAAATGACTCTATTGAAATTACCTTTATGCCTAGTAGTCAAAGCAGTGGTGGTATTAGAGGTGTTCAGGATGGCTTAATTAATATCGGGGTTATTAGTAAGCAACTGACAGCAGCAGAAACACCAGAAAATCTTAAATACATACCCATAGCAAAAAATTGCCTGGTTTTGATTACTAATGAAAATGTCAAAGGAGTTTCCAATCTCAGCACCGGGGAAATTCAAGGTATCTACAATGGTACTATTAGCAACTGGAAAGAGTTAGGGGGACCTGATGCTAAGATTGTCTTATTAGACATACCTGAAGATGAAACAGAAAAGCAGATTTTCCGAGAACATCATTTAGGAGAAAATCTTCAAGTTGTATCAACAGCGATTCTTTTTCAAGAAGTTCATCATATTCTTGAAGCTGTAGCAACTACACCTTACAGTATTGGTATTATGTCAAATTCGGAAAAGCTAAAAGAGTTGACTATTAATATACCCAGTATTAATAATATTGTTCCTAACAAGACTAATATACAGAATCGTAAATATAAAATGAGTCAAACTATTGGAATTATTTTTTCTCCTCAAGCTACTTCTGGAACTCAAGAATTTATTGATTTTGTTGTCAGTCGAGAAGCTAAGGAAAAATTAGAATTAGCTAATTACATAGTTGTAGACAAAAATTAGGTCTGAAACAATATTCTTTTCAGACGCCAATATTTAGATATCAATAGGGATATGCGATCGGCAGTCAGCTTTCATTAGCGAGAAGCTTCAGAGGAAACCTCGCCATATGCAATCGACCAAGAGAGCGGTTGTTTGCCGAGCATTCTGTAGGATGGGATGGATGGGTTACCTAACCATATCCAATCGACCAAGAGAACAAAAAAATTCCTTTTAACCAATCCTATCTGTTTTAAAAAGAGGTAATAATTAATTATTAATTATTGAACGCTTTTAGGGAACACTTAACTGGGAACAGGGAACAGGTGGGAGTTTCAGTTTTTTTATCTACTTTTTGATTACCCGTAACCTATTTAGGATTTGGTATAGTAATACTATAGACCTCTCCGGAAAAGAGGGAACACTTAACTGGGAACAGGGAACAGGGAACACTTAACTGGGAACCCACCCCTAACCCCTCCCAGGAGGGGAGTAATTGATAATTTATGGATAATAATTGATTCTATTTTTAATTTTCACCAGATGTCTTATGAGAAAAAAAAGATTTTTGGTGTAGGGGTTTGGTAGATAAACCCCTACAAATTTTTATGCTATCTATCGAGCTTTTTTTGAACTCATTGAAAAAATAATATTGATTCATGGAGCAATCAATCTGATACTAAAAGTTAACCATCAATTTCAAAGTTTTGAGGAATATTTATCATACAATGATAATTCAGAAAATTTTTATGAATTATTTAATGGAGAATTAATTGAAGTGCCTCCAGAATCAGGTTTAAATGTTGAAATTGTTAATTTTTTATTGCTGAAATTTGCTTTACTTTTAGGTCATCGTAGAGTCCGGGGTCAAGGATTAAAATTGGAGGTGAGAGGTGAACCTAAAAATCCCTATACCGATCTGACTATTATCCGAGAAGAACATATTCAACAATTATCAAAACGGAATACAATTCGCCTGTCTATGTCAACTCCTTTATTAGTTGTTGAAGTTGTTAGTCCTGGAGAGTTACAAAGAGAAAAAGACTATATTGCTAAAAGAATTCAATATCAAGATTGTGGTATTCCTGAATATTGGATTGTTGATCCAGAAACTCAAGGCATATTAGACTAATTTCATAAAATATTTCTACAATGTGCTTGTTCTTAGGAGTCAACCCACCCCTAACCACTCCCTAGTGGGGAACTCAGTCGGACCGAGTCAGTCTGTAAGAATTTATAATATTTATTTGTTCTGAGAGTAAAACTGTTCTATTTTTGACTAAAAATAGTCTGATAACTATAATAAATTGTTTTTGATTAAGGGATAATTTGATTTCTACTCCCGAGGTAGGCAGCAAATTTACTAACAGTTTGGTGATTACTTTACTGTAACTATCTTATTTTAATTTGCTATTAGTCTTAGAATTAACAGGAACAACTTATGCAGAAGTTGGAAGCTTTTCTGATAATGATTTAGTATCATCTCCTGGATTTATGGCCATTATTTAAAAGTTTCCGCAGTCTTTGATAGAGAAAATTAAGTAGCGATAGAACTCCTTTACGCTTTGCGATAAAACTACGTTTCGCTTTCGCGATCGCCGACGTAACAAGAGAAAGAGCAAGGGAGTAAGGAAAAGTTTTCTGGCCAATGGCAGATGACTGTCATAGAATGGGATATAGAGTATGATTAATATCTATTTCTCTATAGCAATCCGCGCATAGGTTGTGACAAATTAAAAAGTAAATAAAAAAGTTGAAACTCCCACCTGTTCCCTGTTCCCAGTTAAGTGTTCCCTAAAAAGCAGTAAGATTTTTGCCACGAATAAAATAGGATTGCTATATTCGATCTGCTAATGAAAAATAATAAAAAAAATGATTGGGATGAAAAACCAAGTAATTATCCATAAAAAGGTATTTAATAGATGTTTATTTCCTTTAATTGAATCAGTGAAAAATATTCAGTTCAACCCTTATTCAAATCTACCTTTAAGACAAAAAATTAGTTTGCCGTTTGTTTTAGTATTCCTGGGAATCTGGATTTCAGGAACCTTGAGTATTGGTTATTTCTTTGCTCGATATACTGAAAAAAAGGAAATAAAAGAAGTCAAAAATATTGCTTCATTGGTTTTAAGAGGATTCCAAAAAAAAATTAAGCAGATGTACTTAGATGCTAACTTACTGGTGGAGGTAACAAAAGTTCAAAAAGCATTAAAATCAAAAAATACAACAGAAATTTTACAACAATTATTACCTTTAAGAATAAAATTATCTCTAGATTTAATGCAGGTTGTAGATAAAAATGGCAATCAGTTAGCAGATTTGCGCAGTTCCACACTTTACCAGGCAAAAATCGCTAATCAAACAGCAATTTCACAGGTGATTAATGGGGTAGATTTCTCTAGCGTTGTTGCGGCAGAAAAACCAGCACCATCTATATTAATAGGAACTGCACCAATTAAATCTAATCAAGGAGTTATTGGCGGTATTATTGTTGGTAGAGCTGTCAGCGATAAATTACTAGAAGAAGTAACTAAAGGAATAAGTGAAGATATTATTGCTTTGCAAAATGGAGAAATAATTGCTTCTAGTTTCCCAAAAGCTTACACTTTTTCTGATGAAATAATTCAAGAATTATCTCATAATAACTTAAAAAAAATTAAAATTGGCGATGAATTCTACATTACTAAAACTATAACTATATTAGGGTTAGATGCTACTGAATTAGAATTAGTTATCGTATCTTCTATAACAGATTTAGAAGTAACAAAAAGAAATTTTTGGATTTTGATTGGTTCATTATCTTTCCTAGGATCGGTAATAGCTATTGTAGTGGGTTACTTAGTATCAAATTTAATTGCAAGTCGAGTTAGTATAATGACTAACGCTACAGAAAAGTTAGCTAGTGGTGACTTAAAAATTAGACTTCCTGTTATCTATAACGATGAAGTAGATAGGTTAGCCAAAGGATTTAATATAATGGCAGAACAACTCGAAGCACGGGAGCGAAAAATTCAACATCAAATGCAACAGTTAGAAGAAACTTTAGAAAAGCTGTTGACAACTGAAGGAATTTTAGGCAGACTTTCGAGTAATCAAGCTCAATTAGTTCATACAGAAAAAATGTCAAGTTTAGGACGTATGGTAGCAGGAATTGCTCACGAACTTAATAATCCTGTGAGTTTTATTTATGGGAATGTTGACCACGCAGTTGAATACTTTGATGAGTTATTAGAACTGATTAATGTTTATCGGCAAGAATATCCTGAACCTACACCTTTAGTTAATGATATTCTCTCAGAAATAGATATAGAATTTTTGGAAGAAGACATACATAAGTTATTAAATTCAATGAAAAATGGTGCAGATAGAATTGGTAATATAGTGAGAAATTTGCGGACTTTTTCCAGGTTAGATGAATCAGGGAAAAAGTCAGTGGATATTAATCAAAATATTGAGTCTAGTCTGTCAATTTTGCAGCATCGTTGTTATTCTTCTAAGAAGATAGGAAATCAAAGTGAGAGGCAAATTCAGATTATGAGAGAATACGGGGATTTGCCTCCAGTTGTTTGTAATGCTGGTAAGTTGAATCAGGTATTTTTCAACATTATTGAAAATGCTATAGATGCTTTGGAAGCTTCAATAGATAAGGCAGAAAAAATTAAGAATCCGCAAATTTTGATAAAGACAGAAGTGACAGATACTAATTCGGTAAAAGTCAAAATTGCTGATAATGGTTGTGGGATGAAAGAGGAAGTTAAAACAAAGATATTTGACCCTTTTATGACTACTAAATCTGTCGGTTCAGGAACTGGTTTAGGATTGTCTATTAGCTACTCAATTGTGGTGGATGAGCATCAGGGAAAGTTGAGTTGTATTTCTGCTCCAGGAGAGGGAGCGGAGTTTTTAATTGAGATTCCCATTTACGGAAGTTAAAAGTCAAAATCAAGGGAATAGGGAATAAGGAATAGGGAAGAGAAAAAAAATACTGTATCTTATTAAAGGAAATAGAGAATAGGGAAGAAAAAAAAATATTGTATATAGCAATTCTATTTCATTTGTAATATTTTGGTGGCAGTTAGGAGCCAGGAGTCAGGATTTATAATTTTCAATTTATAGAATAAAAGTGCTAGGATGATTCATAAAATAAATTTAGTGCCATGGAACAGGAAATATATAGTCAAGCTGTAGCTAAATCTCGTGCTGAAAAATATCAAGAGGCAATTCAAGATTTTAGTCGAGTTATAGAAATTAATCCTAACTTTGCTGCAGCTTATTATGGTAGAGGTTTGGCAAAGTTTGATTTAGGAAATAGAGAAGAAGCAATAGTAGATTATACTCAAGCTTTAGCAATCAATCCTAATTATATAGATGCTTATTTAGGTCGTGGTATTGCTAGGTTGATACTAGGAGATATTTTGGGAACTATTACAGATGCTAATCAGATAATTACTATTAATGGTAACTATGCTCCAGCATATAAATTGTTAGGTAATGCTTACCGTAAACAAGATAATCAAGCAGATGCAATTGATAGTTTTAAGCGTGGTGCAGAATTGTATTTAGAACAGAAAGATGCTGTTAATTGCCGGAAATGTTTGGATAATATTAAACAGTTGCAAAATTTAACCTCTACTTCTGCCAAAACTGACACTAATGTTCAGTGGGAAAAAGGTGATAGTAAAACATTTTTAACTCGAATGTTGAGAAGATTTGAAAAAGGCGATCGCCAGGGAGCAATAGCAGATTTAAACTGGGCATTAAAAGTAGATGCTTCAGATTCTCAAGCTTATTGTTGTCGAGGAATTATTCGTTATAAACAAGGGGATAATTTAGGGGCAATATCAGATTTTAATCAAGCTTTGCAATTTAATAATCAAGATGTTTTAGCTTATCGAAATCGGGGTATGATTCGTAGTCAAATGGGAGATTTTAAAGGATCGATCGCTGATTTTGATGCTGCTTTAAAAATTGAACCAAATAATTCATTTATTTATGTCACTAGAGGCAATGTTTATCGGGATATGGGTGGGTATCAAGAGGCAATAAAAGATTATGAACAAGCATTAAAAATTAATCCCAATGAAGCTCAAGCTTTTTATAACCGGGGAATTATTTATTCCCGTTTAGAAGAAATGACAAAAGCTATAGATGACTATCAGAATGCTGCTAAATTATTTGGGGATGCTGAAGACTGGAAGAATTATCAAAAAACTTTGGATAATTTGAAGAAAATTCAGACAACTGTACCTCGTGAGAATCAGAATATTGAGGAAGATACTAAGTATAAGCAACTAGAACAACAACTGTTAAGAATGGTTGGCGGATATTGGGAAATGGCAGAAAGATTAATTGCAAAAGTTCAAGAAAAATATCCTGGTAGAGATAGGATTTGGTATTTAGAAAAAGTTATATCTGATTGGCAGCAACAGCAGGATAGTTGATTCATTAAGGAATGAGAATTTTATTATCTACATAAGTTAAATTGCCTAAGTTCCATACCGTATGAGTTATGAAAAAAAGTTCTGTACTTTATTTAATTCTCATTCTTAATTGATAATTAATAATGGATAATTACCTTTGGTTAAAACCGTAACGGAATTAAATCTAAAGAAATCTTATTTCTTTTTTTTCTCTTGAAACAGAAGGCAATAAAGTCGAATTGATTAATTATCAATTATCCATTGGTAATTTGATGATACAGCATATTTCGGATAAATGAGGTACAAGGTAAATGGTGAAAGTATTGTAGTGCGGGCATCTTGCCCGCAATGGGTGTACCTCATAACAACGGAAAGCGCTGTAAGTATTTCCTGCGGAATGCTGCACCAAAAACTATTAGCAGTCAGCTATAAGCAATACCTAAGTGCGGGATCTTGCCCGCTATTAGTGTACCTGAGTGAATGGTAGATGGGGATGAACAACACCACTTCATGGGAGCATCTTGCTCCCACTGTTGCCTTGAGAAATACTAACCTTCAAAGCTTAAGTCCTGTTACCATAAGTCATGTTGCGATCTATAGCTGAGAAAACTTGATTTTTAGCAGTTTCGGAAGTTAAACATTCACAGACTAACTGAGCTACATCAGCTCGATGAATACTTCCTGCAATTTTATAGTCTGTAGTTAAAAAACCATTACCTGTAGCTGGTTCCGACTTTAAACCACCGGGACGAATAATAGTATAAGTTAATCCACTATTAATCAGGTGCTGCTCTGCTTTTTCTTTTTCTAGCAAAACCGGACCGAGAGTTTCTAATGCTTGGGGTGGTAAAGCAATTGCACTTTCACCGCTACCGATAGAGGAAATGAGAATAAACTGTTGTACCTTAGCTTTGACAGCAATATCAATCAGATTTTTATTACCCAAATAATCAGCACGCTCACCATCTTTGGGTAAACCACCAATAGTGCTGATGACTGTGGCGATCTTTTCCTCTCCTAGCATTGCAGTTTCCACAGATGCTATATCTAAAGCATCACCTATGACAACTTTAATACCCATTGCCTCCAATTCGAGTTTAGTATCGGGTGAACGTAATAATGCTTTAACTTTGTGATTTTCTGCAATTAGGCATTTAGCAATTTCTCGCCCTACCCCTCGACTTGCACCAGCTAAAAAAATGTAAGATTCAGATGTCATATTTGTAATATTCTTTTTTTACGCTTGGTATTATATAGCAATTCCCAAAAAGCGTGAGGTACAAAATTCTTTGGTTTTAGGGAGTAGGGAGTAGTAATTCTGGTTCCGTAGGAATAGATAAAGAAGAAACGCAAGTGTACCTCATTAGGCTGGGAAACGCTATAATGCTTTTCATTAGATAAGCTAAGACATATTTAAACTGGGTATTAGCAAACTAGGGAAGAAACCGTAAAACCCTCCCCCCATCTCCCTATCCCCCCATCTCCCCATTAGCGACAATAACCAATTTAGATGCTTAACAGCTTAGTTAATTATGACTCAAGAGTCGTAGGGATTAATGGCCATTAACTCCTAAAGGTTTTTGTTTGTAACTTGAGCCATCAATCTGAAAAGCACTATAGAACCCATTTGGGATCTATTTAGAGATGGGGAGATGGGGAGATGGGCGCATTTTTCTACCTTTTTCCCTATCCTATTTCTCTGACTCCTGACTCGGTCCTCCTGAGTCGGTCCTCCTTTGCCAAAAACCCGCAGCTTTGCAGAGATACACTTAGAGCTTCTATAAAGCAGTCTAACGATTCTTAGTACAAATTTATCGCGCTTGTAATCCTTAATCTGCTGAATTTCCTGTTAATTCAATGGCCCGTTGATAAGCTGCTACAGACTCGTCAAGTTGACCTATTTCTTGTAAGGCATTTCCTAATAAATGGTAAACTTCTCCCATATCTATATTATTCTCACTTTCAAGAAAAGTTCCTTGAGTTTTATTAGCATCTAATTTAATGACTTGCTCATAACAACCGATCGCCTCTTGCCATTCTTCTTTTTCTGCTAAAGCTTTACCTAAACCATAGTAAGATTCTATAGATTCAGAATTTAATTCTACTACTTGTCGATAATATTTAACTGCTTCATCCCAGTTTTGTTGAGAGCTAAATATTTCCCCTAAACTATAGTGAGCTTCCCACAATTTAGGGTCTAATTTAATAGCTTGCTCAAAACAAGTTATTCCTTGCTTTGTTTTACCTTCTTCTATTAAACCCTTACCTAAAGTACAGAACTCTTGAGGAGTTGTCCAACTGGGATGTTGGATGAGAGCATTATAAGATAGCTCCGCAGCTTCATCAACTTTTCCTTGAGCTAGCAAAACTTCAACTAAATTGCGATAACCATCTTTTAAGTCTGGAGCAAATTTAATTGCTTTTTGGTAAGCAGTTATAGCTTCTGAGTGTCGCTGCTGTTGAACGTATAATTCTCCTAAACTGACATAAACTTCGGCAAAATTTGGCTTTACTTCTAGGGATTTTTCATAAGCAGCGATCGCTTGGTCTATTTTATTCATCTCTACCCAAACTTTACCCATTATTTGATAAGCTACAGCATCAGGTTTAAGAGAAATTATTTCCTCACAAGTAGCGATCGCTTCATAGAATTTACTGTTGGCTAAATTTGCCTCTGCTTGTTTAATTAAGTCTGCTTGATTAACTTGAGGCGACTTCTCTTTTCCTTTTGTATTTAAAGATGAGTGCAAAATATCTTCAGGATTAATATTTTGGGGTTTACTACCGTTAAGTTCTACCTCTACTTTATTATTACTAAGCTCTTTAGCTTTTTGCTCGTAAATTATAGCTTCATCTAACTTACCCTGACGCTTCAAAGTAGCAGCCAAATTATGATAAGCAGCAGCATAATTTGGGTTTAATTTTATTGCCCGTTGATAACAGGATATAGCTTTAGTGAATTGACTTTGACGACACAGAGTATTACCTAAGTTTAGATATTGGTCGGGGGTAATATTTTCTGGTTCCAAAGTATACGCTTGATACCAACAGTCTGCTGCTTCTGATTGTTTGTCTATCTGAGACCATGCTTTAGCTAAGTTACGATATGCTCCAGCAAAATCTGGCTTGATAGCGATCGCTTGCTGATAACAGGATATTGCTTGCTCCCATGATTCTTCTTGTGCATAGAGACTGCCCAGGTTGGAATGAACTGAAGCATCTTGACTATTCAGAGATATTGCTTTTAGGTAATTTGCTTTTGCTTCCTGACGTTGACTAGCACTACCCATTTTTTGCTGGATATTGCCTAATATTTTGTAAGCTATTGCCAGGTCTGGTTTAACTGTTATTGCTTGTTTACATTCAGCGATCGCTTCTTCATATAATCCTTTTTGGTTATAAGCGGTTGCCTTTTGAATATAAACATCTGCTAGGGCGATCTTTGATGCTAGGGCGATCTCTAATTCTTTAGTATCAACAAGGTGAGCATTTACCTGTATAGCTGTTTGCTCGGAGTCTTCTATTTGGTCAGTGGGGGATAAATTATGTGTTTTATCTATTTGTTGTTCTGTTCTTTTTTTCTGGCTTTTTCCATTAGTATTACTTGAATTTGTTTCATCATAAAATAGTAAGTCTTCAAGAGAAAATTTTGCTGTATCTATTATATTAAAATCTATTTCTGCTTTTAAAGGAAAAGAATTATTTTCACCTTGAAGTCTGGGCATATTTGCAGATAGTTCTAAATCTTTTCTTGAGAATTGATTATTAGCATTAAAAACAGAGGTTACTTTACTAACTAGCTTATTGAAAAATCTAGCAAAATGTTTTGATTTTTCTTGGATAATACCAGGTTTTGTTACTAACTTAGTATCGCTCTGGTTGATTTGATAATTATTTCTTTCTGCATCATATTTATCTGCTATACCATCCTTCAGACTGTAAATATGAGGATTTATATAACCATTATTTCCATAAGTTTTAGATTGTGAATTTAAGTTTTGAGCATGACATTGAAGTTTTAAAGCTTCTCCTAAATTTTGATATGCCGCTGTTAAATTGGGATTAATTTTTATGGCATTGCAGTAGCATGATATTGCTCGATCTACCATATTCATTTGTAGCATAGTATTGCCCAGAATGAAATGTTCTTCTGCTGTTGCTGTTTCTGGTTCTAGAGAATAAGCTCGCTCCCAAAACTCAGATGCTTGTGCGTGCTTACCAACATTAGTTAATGCTGTTGCTAAATAACGGTAAACATCTGTCATATTTGGATTAATTTCCAAAGCTTTTTGATAACATTTTATTGCTTCTTGCCACTGTTGCTGTTGTCCGTACAAACTACCTAAATCTCGATAAATTTCTGGGTCTTTTGGTGCAATAGATATAGCTTTTGTATACCACTGCCAAGCTTCTGCTGGTTTGTCTTGGTTTTGCAGTATTTTGCCTAATTGTTTATAAGCTTCTACACCATCTTGATTTACAGTTGGATTGATTAATTTATTGTTGTTTTCTAGGAAATTATTTTTATTTTTATGTTCCGTTTTATGACGATTTATTCTAGCTGAGTTTATGGGAATAACTGGATTTACAGAAGATAAATGAGGCGATTTTTTGACTGAGCTATGATTAATATTTGATGGATTTGTTATCCCTAATTTAATCGCCTTGCGGTAACAGATATTTGACTCTTCAAAATCCCCGGTTTGGGATAATGCTTCTGCAAGATTTTGATATGCTACTGGGGAATTAGGATTTAATTTTAGGGCGCTACGATAACAAGATATAGCTTTTATTAATTGCTTTTGCTGGAGAAGAGTATTTCCTAAATTTATATATTCTGGTTCTGTGATTTTTTCAGGTTCTAAAAAGTAAACTTGATATTGATAATTTGCTGCCTCCGAAACCTTGCCTAATTTTTGGTATGCTTTGACTATATTACGGTAGGCTGGAGTTAAATCTGATTTGATATAAATTGCTTTTTGATAATATTCAATTGCTTCTTGCCATTGTTGTTTTTTGGCATAGAGAGTACCAATATTAACATAAGCCTCCGGAAAATCTGGTTGAATTTTAATAGCTCGGAAATACCAGTCAAAGGCTACTTTTATCTGCCCTTGGTTTTGGAGAATAATACCCATTGTTTTGTAAGCTGCGGCAAAATCTGGTTGATTTTTAATAGCTCTTTCACAAGCTGCTTTAGCTTCGTCTAATTTCTTTTGGTCTATATAGAATAAAGCTTTTTTGTGGAAGTGAGTAGCGGCTTCTGCCTGATTAACTTTAGATAGCATTTTATCACTTACTGCAGTTTTATTTGTATTGTATCCTTCCAATTTCTGGGAGGGTACAGAGGGATAAACTTTGGCATTAGAGAGTTTTTTCTCAAAAATAATCATATCTTGAGAAGTTTCTTCATTCTTAATAAATTTTAGTTTTTTCGGAGAATCTATTTTGATTATACTTGCCTGGGATAGCATTTTTTCAAGTTTACTAAAATTAATAATAATATCTTCCGTTAGAGGATTGGGATACATGATTTGGCGGATAGGATAATAGGAATATTCTTCTCCAATCAAGTAGTAATACTTTAATCCTAATTGTTGGCTAATGACCCAGTAATAATGTCTGATATAGTTAGGAGACACCAATTCAATAACGGTAGTTCCTAGAGAACAAAAAATAATGTTTGTCAACCCACTACCATGAGGAGAAACTATTATTTTGGCATTGGCAAATAATGTTACTTGTTCTAAAACAGAAAGAGTTTCTAGTTCAATGCTTATAAAGCCGTATTGACTTAATAAATCAACTATTTTTTCTTCATTAATAACTTTTCTATATTTAGCTTTATTCCTACTGATGTAAATTCTTTCAGGATAGGAATCATCTCCTTGATTATTTAATTTTTCTCCTAATGCCAAACCATCTTTAAATAAGCCATGATTGAAATTCTGGAAAAATGTTTGACGATGAAATTCTAGAGCAAATTTTTCTAGCCAACCCAAATGGCTAGGGAAAGACGGAACTATTAATTTTTTAGCTTGAATATAAGGATAGCGATCGCTTTCTATAATTTTTTCTTCTGGAATTCCTAATATCCGGAGAGTTTCTTTTTGAAATGGTTGTTGAATACTATTAATTAAAAACCAATCTATTTGCTCAAAATTTATGCCATTACGTCTTAATATTTCGATCCGGGGCAATATATCTACCATCCAATGAAAATAAACGTTTCCTGATAACCCGGATAAAACTGCTACTGTACCGTTTATTTGCTCTAAAGATGGTAATTTTTCTGTAGTAAAAAACTGATGGTTGTTGATATCGTATTTTTCACATCCTGGTAATTGACCAGGGTATTCGCGGGAGATTTCAGCTAATAATTGATTATTTTCATTAATAATGGCAATGGCATTACAAACCATCCAATTATTTTTTTGCGGAACTATCCATGCTCTACCATTTTCTACTTCTATGACAAATTTTGGTGTTTCTGGAAAGTCAACAGATGAAATATTTGTAGATGTTTGTATTTCTGTTGAAAAAGTATGGATACCATTTCCTAAATGAATTGGTTGAAGTTGTTTAAATATTCTTTTGAGACAAGATTTGCAGTTTAATCCCTGACATTCAGTTTCAGAAATTTTATCCTTGCTATCCTCTAATTTTTTTGACTGTGTAGGGCTTGAGTCTTGGGGTTTAGGTGTGAGGGAGGAAAGAATATTTTTTCCACTGAAATTGGCTGTCTTGGGGTTAAAAACTTCATTATTTAAACGGTGGATAAATTTTATTGGGATTGAATCTCCAAGCAAATTATTCTTATCTCCTAATTCAACAGTTGTGGATAAATATTTTGACTCTAACTCTAGATTCAATATTCTTTTAATGCCGTCTGCGTTGGAAATCTGTGGTGAATTATTTCTTGCTACTAAAACTTTTTCTAATGCTTGGTTAATGGAGTGGTTATCAGGTAGAACAGTCAACCCCAGGCGGTAAATTGTAATAGCCGTATTAAAGCGTTTTTGTTTTACCAAACTGTTCCCTAATTTCAGATACAAATCAACATTAAATGGCTGAATTTCTAATCCTTTTTTGTAATAATTTTCAGCTTGTGAATATTCACCATACTCAAATAATACATTTCCTAAATATAAATAGACTAAGGTTAAATTTTTTCTGACTGCTGCTAAATCTGATTTTTGTAGTGTTATCAGAAATTGAGTACAAGCTATTTTTACTTTTTCTAACTCATCTGACTCTGTAAATAAATCTGTTTGTTGACAGTAACTTTCCACAAAAGGATTATTGTTAATTACCTTTTGCAAATAGGGTATTGCTGCTTCGACTTTCCCTAATTCTAAGAAAGAAAAACCACAATCACTGTAGGCAGAAATATTTTCTGGTTGTTGTTTAATTACTTCCTGAAAATGAACAATAGCTTCTGAGTGTAAACCTTGTTTTTGATATACTTTGCCAAGATTATAACGGGCTACTATTAATTGAGGCTGTAATGCCAAAGCTTGCTGATAATTCGCAATGGCTTTTTCTACTTTTCCTAATTCTAAAAATGCTTTGCCCAAATCATTGTAGAGAGTCGAATCATCTGGTTTTTTAGTAATAGCTTGCTGAAGAATTTCTATAGCTTCCTTATATCTACCTTCCTTAACTAAAATACTTCCCCAGTTACGATAAGCCTGAATTTTAATTAGAATATTGGCAGTTCTATTTTCGCATAAATTAATAACTTTGTGATAACTATAAATTGCTCGTTCTATTAAACCTTGTTGTTCTAAAACAATGGCAAGATTATAATGAGCTTGAATATCCTTTGGGTAATAAGCTATCGCTTGTTGATAATGAGTAGAAGCTCCTAGTAAATTTCCCTGATGGTGAAAAATTATGCCTAAATTATAGTGAACAAATGGAAAATTTGGTACTAAAGTTAATGCTTCCTGGTATAAAGATATGGCTGCTTCAAATTTTCCCTGTTTTTGATATAAAAATCCTCTTGATGCTTTTTCTTGAGGTAACTTTAATATTTCAGGAAATCTTTCTGGAGATTCGTTATTCATATTTAGTTTCAGTAGTAGTGCATTATAATTAATTTTAAACTTTGAGTTTAAGCATTGAGAAGAGGAAGTAAAAGCAATTGATAAGAGACTGCTTGTAAAAGAAATATTAAATCTAGGCGTAGTGGACCGACACACCTAAAATACTGCATTAGCTTTTTTCCTAATCACCTCATCTCCCCATCACCCAATCCCCCCATTTTCTAATGCACAAAATTAGCTGTGTCAGTCTAGTAGAGTGGGTTAGGCGACAATACTTATATTGAGGAAGCAAACTCTTAACCGGGAGCCGTAATCCACCGAACATACGGAATATTAAGCACTATAGCTGTCTTAATCTTTGCTTGTGCATTCACTCTCTAGATTGAAAGAGAATTAAAAGTTATTGCCAAATTAGCTTCCCTTAACCTTAGCAATAATTATTCCAGGACTTACGCAGAAACCGGATTTATGAACTAAAATTTGTATTAAATTAGGGTAATAAACCTGGTTTCTTGGTTGGGATGCGTAATATCAAATCCGGGGGAATAAGACATAAAAAAATTCTCCAATCGTCATAACTGCTAAATCTTTGTGATTCTCTCTCCTCCTGAGGACTTGTGACCCGACCAATCTATAACTTTTTAACAGGATTTGATATAACTTCTATATTCATACCCCGCTCTTAAGGCTATCCCTGATAAGGAACTCCTAAAACCCTTTGATGATAAGGAGATGGGGGGGTGGGGAGATGGGGAGGTGGGGGGAGTTTAGCTTCTAATTAAATACGTTTACTCTCCTGAAATATCCATTGAATGGCAAATTCATAACTTCTTTCTAATGTCCGTGTTTTATGTTAAGAAAGATGTTTATAAAGCACACCTATTAATGGCTGGGTTTAAATTAGACATCTCCAATAATTGCACAGAAATCGTTAATTCTTTTCCCTTACTTCTGTAGGGACGTTGCATGCAACGTCCCTACTCCCTACTCCCTACTCCCTCTTTTCTGAAGAGGTCTATTATTAATTGCTGATAGCTAACTGCTAAGAGCTGAATGTTTATTATATTGTTTCAAAATCATCAGGACCAATATTTAGATTAGAATCTAATTGTATGAATTCTATCGCATTGCCATTTTCATCAATATAGTACATTAAACCTTGGTCTGAGTCGTAGACTAGATTCGCATCTGGGTTTTGAGCAAATTCAGCCAGAGTAGTAAATTCATTGGGGTCGAAATTACCATCAACAATTAACTGATCGAAGCTATTAGCATCAAGTTGTATTTTGTCTTCTCCTGGAGTAAAGTCAGTAAGAGTGTCAACTCCAGCATCTGCGGGAACAAAACTGTTGAGGGTATCAGAGCCAAATTCCTGAGTTCCATCGGGAGTAAATGTCTCATCCTCAAAAAACTCAAAACGGAAGATATCCTCTCCCTCACCTCCGGTAAGGGTATCGCTACCTTTACCACCTACCAAGAGGTCGTCACCTGAACCACCTTCAACTAAATCATCCCCTTTTCCTCCGAAAACTGCATCATCACCGCTACCTCCTCTAACCGTGTCATTACCACGGTTTCCCAAAACTAAATCGTTGCCTTCTTCTCCATCAACTAAGTCATTACCCTCCCCTTCTTCTCCATCACCATAGACACTATCATTTCCAGTACCACCTCTAACATTATCAGACCCTCTTTCTCCAAAAACTAGGTCGTCTCCTTCCTCACCTCTAACCAAATCATTACCTTTTCCTCCACGTATACTATCATTTCCCAGACTACCTCTAATCGTATCAGAACCTTGGTTACCGAGTAATGAGTCATTTCCCAGATCCCCACTAATCCAATCATCATCATCATTTCCGTAGACAGTATCGTTACCTTTACCACTAAAGATAGTATCTTGGTCTCCTCTACCTTCAATTCTATCATCTCTATCAAGACCTAGAATCAAATTCCTGTTATCTGTACCAAACAACGATTCGTTAGCATTATTAATTAAATCGATTATAACTTCTGCATCACTAAATTCACTAGGATCAATTGGTGGTCGCAGGATAGTTGGTTCCTGGTCGCCGAAGTCTTGTGGAATCTCTGGAATTGGAATTGACATACTAATTATTTATATTGATAATTTCATCAGTTAATGCGAAGTTTTAGGTCTAATTAAAGATCGTGACAACCTTTTCCTAAAATCTAACTTCACGAATAAATACTTGGGTTGACATATATCGCAACTGGTAGATTCACACTAATAATTTTTACATCTAAAATTAAGGATTTAAGCAGATAAAAAAACTCGTAATAATTCCTTCATTTAGATATATTGATAATAGTTCTATGTTCTATTCTTGAGAAAATTTACCCACGCGAAACCCGGTTGCGAGGAGAAATAGTTGGTTTGAACAATAAACATCTAGGAGCATAACTGGGTTTTGGAGGTTCGCTATGCGTAAGTCCTGATTTATTTATTAGGTTTTGTTTATATCGTAGACTTTTGATGCCATGATTTTGTTTCTGGATTTAGACTATTGCTACCTAGCTTCAGCATTTAGAAGTTCAAGATTTACTTTTAAGTCGCTTTTGTAATACTTAGAGAATGTTTTTCAAGCTGGTATATTAAAACTTATATATACATTGCTCATCCCCTAATAAATTTATACTATTCCCCACCTCACAAAGGGATTAAGATACTTTCTACCTCCTAAATCCACTAGATACTTTACAAATATCTTCTCAGACTTTTCGCAACTTCCGGTTAATATCTTCAAATTTTGCCAAAAAATTGCTAATGTTACAGGCTTTTTTTTGAAATTACAGCACTTTTTAGGATGGTCAAGTAGATTGTAGTCTTAATCTTAATCTATGTTCCCTGTTCCCTATTCCTTGTCTCCTATTTCTTCCACTCTGTTCTCTATTGCCCTCAAACTGTATAACTGATTAAATAGTAAATATAATAGACCTTTCTGCAAAAGAGGGAGTAGGGAGTAGGGAGTAGGGAGTAGGAGGAAATAATTGATAATTTTTGCGTATGGGATTGATTTGATTTTTGATTATCGGAAATGTCTAATAATTAGCATTCATTTATATAGCCATAAGCTTTGTTTCTCTCCCCTATTCCCTATTTCGTATTCCCGAAAATCAAAAACTTGTGTATCTCACCAATTTTATAATTGCTATGCTGATTATGTTCCAAGAGTGCATCTTGATGGATATTTATAAAATTATAAATTCAATATTTGATGTTGATATTTACTGAGCTTATGTGCGATATTCTCTCGATTAAATCCTGATATATTTACCTTTATAATTAGGTATTAAGTTATGTTTATGAGGAGATTGAATTACCTAACTCATTTCTGACTGATAGTCCTGCCATATGCTGTATAATCTTTAAGAAAAAACAAGTTTTTGATGTTTAGTTTGAGATAAATTCCTATTGGCACTAGAAATCCATCTCACTAACAATTCTATTTAATCTCGAAAGATTTAGTAGAATTGTGTACCTCTAACTTGATACTGCTGGGTTCAATTTGAAAAACAATATTAGATGGAAGCAGTAGAGAAATAATTAAAGATGCAGCAAGTCTACTTATAAGACTGGTTTTTTCTGATACTTTTCAGATAATTCATAGATTTTTCCAATCTTATTAGTTTTGATTTTGTCGCTATCTAATTAATTGTAATTTTGACAATACTAAACCCCTTATTATGAATAACAGGGAATACAACTGTTTAGGGATAAACTTTGAAACGTCCTCTTGTTTATCTTTTTTGTAATACTTAGAGAATGTTCTTTAAGCTGGTATATTAAGACTTATATATATATAGTTCATCCCTTAATAAATTTATCCTATTCCTCACCTCAAAAGGCCATAAGATACTTTCTACCTCCTAGATCGACTAGATACTTTACCGAATAATAAAGGTTTAAAGCCTCTCCTTTTAAGGAGAAAAAGCGATCGTTTGCGCAGCATTCCGTCAGGATGGGATGGATGGTTTACCTAACCATATCCAATCGACCAAGAGAATAAAAAAAATCATTTTGGTCAATCCTATCCGTTTTAAGGAGAGGTAATAATTAATTATTAATTATTGAAAAATATCGTCTCATACTTTTCGAAACTTCCGATTAATATCTTCAAATTTTGCCAAAAAATTGCTAATGTTACAGGCTTTTTTTGAAATTAAAGCACTTTTTAGGATGGTGAGCTACAGTGTAGTCTTAATCTTAATCTTCTGTTCCCTGTTCCCTATTCCTCTAAAATTCCATACCTCATCAAATAGTAAATATAGTAATTAACATTCATCTGTTAACCATCAGCTTTTTTCTTCTTCTGTCATTGTTTCATAGCGAGAATTAAAAGTATGAGGAAAACTAGATCAACTGATATTATCTCCAGTAGAATACTGATAAATAAATAATGACGAGAGAAGATCGAGTTATTTTTCGAGGGCTAATTGACAGGATATGATATAAACATTAGTTCTATAATCAATAATTAACCAGATTTTCAGATAACTATCAATTATTTCATTTGTAGGTATAAGCAAATAATTATGGAAAGTACTACTGCTGCTCTTAAAGAATGGAATGTTGCTGTGAATGCTTTAGAAAATGGTAACACAATTATGTTACTAAGAAAGGGTGGAATTAGAGAACAGGGAGGAAAGTTCAATATTGCACATCAACAGGTATTACTCTACCCAACTTTTGAACATCAACAGCCAAATTTACTCAAATCAAAATATGCCAACCAGGTGCAAATTGTAGATTCTGGTTGGCATCCTGAAAAAATTAAAATTAGTAGTTTTGCTGAGATTACTAATGTTTTACCAGTAAGTAATAAGTCGATTTTAAATAAGTTGTTTTTCTACCATATTTGGAATGAAAAGTTTGTCAGCGATCGCCTCAAATGGAAACCCCAACAAAGGCTTTATATTTTACTTTTGAGAACTTATAAACTTTCTCAAGTTTATGAGATTTTTTACCGCCCTGAATATAGTGGTTGTCGTTCTTGGATTGAGTTAGCTACACCAATCAATATTACCGACTTAGTTCCTGTTTTAAATGATGATACTTATTGGAGCTTATCCTCAGAAATTTGTCAATTTTTTACAGAGTAAATAATTAGGATTGGTATTTCATTAATGGATAATGGATAATTGATAATTACCTCTGGTTTTAACCGCTCGGGAATTGAATATAAGGAATATTTTCTTTGTTTTCCCCTATCCAAGGGGAGGCTTCAAGGCGCGAATTATTTAATTATTAATTATTAATTATTAATTATTAATTTTTCGGTAAGTAAACAGCAGTCAGCTATTAGCCATTAGTTTAAATAATTGATTAACATAATAATGATGATAATGATTGATTAGTGGGGATAAGAGAAATGACTCACTACTGGGTAAACAAGGCTCTGATACGGTTAGAGGTGATTTGGGAAATGATACTATACATGGAGGAAAAAGTTATGATTTGGTCAGAGGATAACATAGAAACTACTTTCTCAAGTATAATCCTAGTAAGGCTTTCATTCTTAGCATACAAATTCGTACCATTACTAAAAAGTTGCTAAACCCATATCATAGTATTTGAAGACTGAGCAAATGTCTAATAAGGAAGAAATTGTAAATTTTTAAGTCTAAAATTTTTAGGTATTAAAGGAATTTTTAGCCAATATTATTAAGGCTAAAACTGATAGGAATATTCTATAGATGTCTATAGTAATCCCAAATAGGTTGCGGGTAATCAAAAAGTAGATAAAAAAAACGAAACCCTGACTTGTTCCCTGTTCCCTGTTCCCTATTCCCTATTCCCTAAAAGGGGTAAGATTTTTATACACAAATAAAATAGGATTGCTATATCAAATGAAAATCACCGTAGTAAGATTGCAAAGGATCTATGAATTGTCAAAAAATAGCCCTAAAAAAGAAAACCAGTCTTATAAATAGACTGGTTACACCATTCATTTTTTTATACTTAATATCAGTACATAATACTGTACAAATATCAAAATAAACTAATTTTTTTGCTCTACTAATTAAGTCATATAAGAAAACGAAAATATATACAAATATTTTTAACCATTAAGGAACTAAGTTTACCTATATTGTGGTTTGCCTTAGTTAAAATAATGGTAGAAAACTTATGAATTTCCCCTCAGAATTAGTATTAATTTTAGATATAACTTAATGGCAGAATATTAACATATTAATGATTAGTCTGGCGTGGACAAAAAGAGCTTTACCGATATATTGGAAAATCTTAACCTATAAAGGAGCTAGTAATTTAACAGAACAAAAATCAGTAATTCGTCCAGTATTAAGACTATTAAAAAAATACCAAATAATGAGCGCAACAGATTTACATTAGCATAGCATAAATTAACAATAAAAGGTTTGAATTTGCCACTCTAACAACAAGGCACGACACTGAAGACAAGTTAAATCCTCAAGTAAACTAAGAATACCTGATTTTGTGGTAGGATAGACAGCGCCCAATAATTCGTTGGATATTGATACTGTGGAGTCTATTTTGGCAACAAAACCGTAAAGTTTTTGATTAGAAAATGAGCTATTAATTGCCCATCCAGTGGTATTGAGGGAACTAAGATGAATAATTGCTACTTCTGTTATTCCTAGTTCCCACTGTAAAATTTTTGGCACTGCTGTTACTGGTGTTTGTCCAGATGGCACTCTACCACCAGGAAAATCTAAAGTTTTCTTTCCCAGACCAGGGCGATATGTAGCAATAGGTCATAATAACTGCTCGGATTGAATCGTTAATATAATTACAGAATCAACCTTTTCTACCCGCCAATAATCAATAATTTGTCCTTGCTTATCTTGCAAATGTTCGCCAATTAAGGTCAACCAAGGAGAACGAATTTCGACAAAACTGTTTGGGTTTTCCCAGGAATTTTTGTTAGTAATATTCATATTTAGTAATCAGTTTTTATTGTACGATTTAAAATAATAAAATTGGCCTAAATAAATTATGCATACCCATATTAATTCTCAATATCTGCATCTGGAAAATGCTCGGATTCATTACCTAGAAACTGGCCAAAAAAATTCAGTTAGTATCTTGTTGCTACATGGAGCAGGTTTTACTGCTCAGACGTGGCAAGAAATAGGTACTCTCGATCTTTTGACTACGCAAGGTTATCGAGCTGTTGCAGTAGATATTCCTGGTTATGGTCGTTCCCAAAGAATATCAGTTTCTAGCTTAGGTTTTTTGCGAGAAATATTAAATAATTTAAACTTAAATTTGCCAATTTTAGTATCTCCTTCTATGAGTGGCAGTTATAGTTTGCCTTTTGTGATTAATTATTGCGATAAACTAGGAGGCTTTGTCGCAGTTTCTCCTGTAGGAATTGAGCGTTTTCAGGATGAATTAAAAGGAATTAATTTACCAACATTAGCTATTTGGGGAAGTAACGATCGGATAGTACCTGTAGCACAAGCTGATTTGTTAGTAGAATTAATGCCAAATTCTCAAAAAGTTATTCTGGATGATGCTGGCCATGCTTGTTATATGAGAAAAACTGAAGATTTTCACAAACATTTAATTAAATTTATTGATACTTGCAAAAGTTAGTTATCATATAATATCAACTGCGGATAATTAGTTATAAGTAAAATATCTTATTTTTGGCTATATAAAGGCTATAGTAGAAAGATAAATTATCTGAAATTATCGTCTATTCCTTACTTTTATACTCTTCCTCTCTAAAAAATATTTATAAGTAATAAGAGTGAACTTGATATAAATATTTAGGAGCTGGTTAAAATAGAAATATGAAATGATTAAAATTTAACAAAAATCTCCGCCTAATTTTAGTTAGTTGTGAGAATGCCCAACTATAAGTTTAAGGTAACTATTTCCGTTTCCCTGCCGGAATTCTCCGCAAACAGCTATTAGCAATCAGCTCTGATTTTTTTTAGGAATTAAGTAAGGATTTGTTTAAGAACACTTATATTAACTGAATATCTACTTATTTATCCTAGAAATTATCTGAAATATATCAATAAATGATTTCTTCCCATTAAGACAATATGAGGGTAATTATAATAAGTGCTGAAGTTCGCACTTATATCAAGTCTCATTAATTAGCCATAATAAAAATCTTTTCTCTGATAAATTTCTCCCTGTTCCCTCAATTTTTTATTGTGGGTATTCAAAGAGACATGATATTACGACCCAGGAGGAAAGCTAAAAGCTGACCGCTGTTTACATAGTATTCCGCAGGAAATGCTGATAATTTAACTTCTTACTTATTCAATCAATATCTATCCTTAAACCCCCCGTAGTATCAAGGTCATAATTTGGTATTTTCTTAACTCAATGATAGTGAAAGAATACGATTTATAAAAAATTTATTCATGGAGTTTTATGCTTAATATAATCTCCGGATAATTAGTTATAAATAAAATATCTTGTCCTGACTATCAAGGAGAAAGAAAAGGAATGTATTTCGATTTCTTTCCTACTCCGACTGCTATTTTATTCCACTTACGCTGCTTTCCTACTACCTTAATAATAAGTATTCAACCGAACATGATATAATAAATTCCTTCTGCTAGTGATTTAAGGATGAATACTACCATCTGGCATTATCGCACCTTTGAGGTCAGTATCTCGGAAGTTTGCACTCTCCAATTTTGCTCCGCGAAGATTGACACCACGAAGATTTGCACCCCGTAAATAAGCTTTGCTGAGGTTAGCATTAGTTAGATTTGCACCCCGTAAGTCAGCACCTTCGAGAGAAGCTTCGCTGAGATTAGCATTCTTCAAGTAAGCACCTAATAGATTAGCATTTTCTAAGTGGCCACCTTCAAGATTAGCACCTTCTAGGTCAGCATTCTCTAAATTAACAGCGCGATAACTATGACCTTTTTGACCTGCGAGTACAGTATCTTTGAGATTAGCTTGTTTTAACTTGGCACCCTTGAGGTTAACACCATCCAACTTAGCATTTTCCAAATTAGCATTTTCCAGATTAGCATTTTCCAGATTAGCACTAAATAAATTTGCACCCCGGAGATTAGCATTTTTGAGGTTAGCATTTTCCAGCTTGGCATAACCTAAATTAGCTCCCCAAAAATTAGTATTTTGAAGGTTTGCTTTATTCAGATTGGCATCCCAAAGATTAGCATATCCTAGATTTGCACCCCAGAGGTTCGCAGAGTGTAAATCTGCGTACCGGAGTTTAGCACCTCTGAAATCAGCATCTGATAAGTTAGCATTTGACAAATTAATTCCTGCCAAACTTGCTTTCCATAGTTCTGCATCTTTGAGAAGGGAATTATTGAGGTCGGCACCATCTAGACTAGCATCTTTGAGGTTAACATTCTTTAAGTTGGCATAGGCTAAATTAACATTACTTAAGTCACACCGAGGACACTGACCTGTTTGTAATAGCACTTGTTGCAAATGTTGTTTTCTCCCATTTGAACGAGATACTTCTAGTTCGTGCCGAGTTCTTAACCATTTATTTTCACCCCAGGTTGTTAGTGCTGCAATGGTACTATAAAGTGCCATGAAACATAGACCAATTGTTGCTACTCCAGTAAATATTTTCTTGGGTTTTTGCGTGCCAAATTGCATTTTTTGAGTTGTTGTATTTTCTGAATTACCAAGATATTTAAGCCTTTTGAGGGCAACTTCAGCATTGGGAAAGCGGGATTTTAGGTTAGGTTCCACCATTTTTTCTAGCCAATTAATAAATGCTAGTTCTACTTTCGGCAGCAATTTTTTGAAATTAATTCGATAGTTATCATTGATTAACTTACCAATATCGCTAGATTTTGTATTGGTTAACAAACAGATTAAGGTTGCACCTAAACTGTACAAATCTGATGCTTCGGTTAGTTCCCGGTTAAACAACTGTTCCGGTGGCATAAATCCTAGAGTACCTTTGACTGCACTACTAACTGCTACATTGCCATACCCACTGCGGGCAAACCCAAAATCTACTAGGTAAACTTTTAGTTGAATACCATTTCGTTCAACTAAGATATTTTCTGGTTTAATATCTCGATGAATAATTGGTGGTACTTGCTTCTGTAGATAGACTAAAACTTCTAATACTTCTTGAGCAATTTGTTTGATTTCTGCTACTGTCCAAAGTTGGGTTTGGGCAAGAGAGGGAGCATTTTTGTACTCTTGCACTAAGCAAAAGCCATTTTCTGTCTCAAATGAATCGAGATAACGGGGAATACTAGGGTGATTTAATTGTTCTAGCAGTTCAATTTCTCTATAGTAACTTTCGTATTCTGCCCAATTGGCAAATTGATATTGTTTTGTGACAACGGGTGTATCGGTGGTAGTATCAGTTGTGAGATAAGTAATTCGACCTCCAGTTTGATTGCAACCTAGTTCTTGTTCAACTTGATAACGTTGGTTAAAAAATTCTGGGAGATTCATCATAATTAGGGATTTTTGTCGATAATTAGTACATTAAGCAGGAAGTTAACTTTGACAATATTGTAGCGTAGAGTTAGTTGTTACATACCTGTTCTAAGATGCCTATACAAAACTGGAAAAATCTTGATAAAGACTATATAATCGATCCTTGATAGTCTCTTCCTCCTATTATTACCTTTAGGTTATCAGTATTAGGACTTACGCAAAATGACGTATTTTTGTCATTACGTTCCCGTAGCGTGTCCGTTGGAAGAAACCCTTCTGTCTTCTGTCCAGCAAAAGACCTCTCCGGAAAAGAGGGATTCATTAATGGATAATGCATAATGGATAATTGATAATTGATAATTACCTCTGATTAAAACCGAGAGGATTGAATATAAGGAATATTGTCTTTGTTTTCCCCTATCCAAGGGGAGGCTTCAAGGCGCGAATTATTTAATTATTAATTATTAATTATTAATCTTCGGTAGGGAGTAGTAGGGGGAAAGAATTAATGATTTTTGCGGGTGGGATTGATTTGATTTTTGATTATCACCAGATGTCTAAAGTATAAGTATTCAGGCGGACATAATATTATTACTCAACCAGAAAGGTGTAACAATTTTTAACGCTCTGAGTGGAGCAGGTATGACTCTATGGTTTAGTTTCGCAATAGACACTCCAGAAAAGAGGGAACAGGGAACAGGGGGGAGTAATTGATAATTTTATAGATAAGAATTGATTTTATTTTTAATTTGTAGTAAAAAAATGTTGTAAATTTTTATACATTAATTTTTTGACAGAGAAAACTTTATCTCAATTGTTCAGTAAAATTACATAGAACATTGCTTAAACTTAATTAAGTTTATCACTTTTTTGAGGGTGTCTATCTTTACTTGTTGTCTGAAAATTTTCCGATTCTGCCACAGATAGAAACTTTTTTTACTATAGACAAGTCTGATATTATAAGAATAGCAGTTTATTAAGTTTAAAAGATTTAAAAAATGCCTAAAAAACTTAAGCAGTTATCAACATAATTCAAAAAATATATCAACAATGACTGAAACTATAAGCGCACTTCAAGTGATTTTTACTGATAACAGTAACGATAGTATAAACGCAGCAACTCCTATAGGTACTCTATTTCCTGAAATACCTATAACTGCCTTGGGTACAATCAATGATTTTGATGGTGTAGACTTCTATCGCCTCACAGTTAATACACCTTTAAATTCAGGAATTGCACTACAAAATCTGACTGGCGATCTGGATGTAGCAGTATTAGATAACAATGGTAACTTAATTGCCAGTGGTAATAATTTAGGGGCATCCAATGAAGCATTTCAGGCAACTTTCTCTACCCCCGGTGAATATTTCATCAATGTTTTTCAAACTTCTCCTGGTATTGCTAGTGACTATGAGTTAGGTCTGTTTCCTGCTAGTGCGAATGTTAATACTACTGACAACAGTAATCAGAACCCAAACACACCAACTTTTTTAGGTACTCTACTTCCAGAAATACCTATAAATCAGTTGGCAACAATCAATGATTTCAACTCTATAGACAACTATCGCATCACAGTTAATACTCCTTTAACTGCTGGAGTTGCTTTACAAAATCTGACTGGCGATCTGGATGTAGCAGTATTAGATAGCAATGGTAACTTAATTGCTAGTGGTAACAACTTGGGTGCATCAAATGAGGCATTTCAGGTAGCTTTTCCTACCCCCGGTGAATATTCGATCGATGTTTTTCAGACTGCTCCTGGTATTGTTAGTAACTATGAGTTAGCGCTATTTCCCGCTAGTGCTAATATTATTCCTCCAGCACCTCCACCTCCTCCAGTACCTCCAGTACCTCCACCAGTTCCAATACCCCAACCAGTAAATGTTAGTATTGAGAGTTTCATAGACAACACTGATGAAGCGGTGAGAAATCTTGAAGATACAGCTTTCGTTTTTAAAGAAGATTATTTGTTAAATGCTACACCAAACACTCCTATAACAATTGACCTGGGCAGTATAAACCCTGGTTTTGACCCTCTATTAGAAGTATATCAAATTCCTCAAGATTCTCTGTTACAAACTAGACAAGGGCAAATACCAATTGCAGCTAATGATAATGGTGGTGGTGGTGTTGATGCTAGAATTGCACCAGACCAGATAATATCAGATATTCCAGGAATTTCTTCTCAGTTAACTCTATCACCAGAATTTAACTATTTGTTGCGCGTAACTTATAGAGAGCTACCTTTGATTGGAGGTTTTACCTTAAATGCAAGTGTTGATAATGGTTTTGTTAGTTTGACTAGGGTTCTATTGGGAAATACTATCCCCCAACCAATTATCGGAGGAGATTTATTAATCAATGGTTTGTTTAATGAAGGAAACTTTTTTTAATTACTCAGAATAACCTGAACCTGGTAAATTCTTAGGGACACAGTAATCTTGTTTCCCTATTAAAATTATCACTCACTTATATCATCTCATTGCAAGATTTGACATTCTCTCTCGGTTAACCACAAGGAATATAATATATACAGGACTTACGCAAAATATCATATATTACACAATATGTAGGGGTTAAAGGCCATTAATCCCTACTAGATATGGTGGCTCTTTGTAAGTCCTGATATAGTCTGGTTGACAAGTCGTCCGAAGCAACCAAAGGGAAGCAATCTCCCGCCACCCTTGAGATTGCTTCCTTTCACTCCGTTCCAGTTGCAATGACTACAATAACTAATCATCCAGATTTGATATAATGAGAAGATTACTCAAACTGAAATTCCCTTGCTCGGTGATAATTCAAAATTACCATGATTTATATGAAATCGGGTTATACAATTATCGCACTCTCTAAGTCCACTCAACATAGACTTTCCATAGAATACCCACCCTCAAATCCTTCTTTTGTCCTGACTCCTGACTCCTAACTCCTGTACGTTAACAATTTGACGGCTCCCCGACCTGACTCCTCAATCATACGATAACTAACTTTCTATATAAGTCTTGATTACTTTCCTCCCTAGGAATAGGGACAACCAGGTACTTTCAACAGAACCCTAAATATGGCCTACAAGCAGATATAAAGGGCACAAAAAACTTAAATCGATTTGATCGATCCAAAAACTTACTTTTATGTTACACTGTAGTATGTATCCAAATGATGCTAAAAAAACCATAATTTTTGGCTAGTCTTTTTCAGGAGATTCTATGAGAAGACAACTAAACTTTAAGCCTTATTTGTCAACTATTGCCAAGAGTTCGGTTATCTCTCTGTTGTTGTAGTTGCTTCTTAAGTATATCTTGAGCGATTATGGAATGGAGTCGATAATTAACTAAACGAATAAAAATTTTACCAAAGTTTTGCGGAAATTGAGAAAGATAAGTTGGAGTTAATTTCAGCTCCTAATAGTTTTAAGGAAAAATTAAGATTTTCTACCTATAGAACTAACATTTTATTCAGGAATTTAGTTTAAGCTTGTATTACAAACAAGAAAGACAAACTCATAATTAGTTTACTTTACATGGAAACTGAATTATAAATTTTATCAATATAAATCATGTAAAAATTTAATTTTTCTTATATTTCCATGCAAAAATCAAGATAGTAAAGTCCAATTATAAAGTTTTTCTCACTTTATAGCATTTTTGGGGGATGGGCAAGCCTATCCTCGTGTAGTTGTCTCTATATATACTCCCACTATCAGGAGCCAATTATAACTACTGCAATATTTATTAAAGGAGTTTATTACAAAAATGTCAAAACTAAATCAAGCAAATAAAACTCAAAAGACAACTAAAACTAAATTTAGCGGTAGCTCTTACTCCTCAATGGATACAGTTCGTACTTATTTACATGAGATTGGTCGTGTACCGCTCCTAACTCGTGAGGAAGAGATTATTTATGGTAAGCAGGTACAGCAAATGATGCAACTGCTGGAGTCAAAAGAGAAATTAGAGGAAAAAATAAATAGACCAGCAACTGGGCCTGAATGGGCAGAATATGTAAGACTAAGTGTAGAAACACTCCAGCAAGCAATCAAGCAAGGTCAACGTGCTAAGCAAAAAATGATTGAGGCTAATCTTCGCTTAGTAGTGGCGATCGCTAAAAAGTACCAAAAGCGAAATATGGAATTCTTAGATTTGATTCAAGAAGGTACTCTTGGTTTAGAACGAGGAGTAGAAAAATTTGACCCTACACGGGGCTACAAATTTTCTACTTATGCTTACTGGTGGATTCGCCAGGCAATTACTAGAGCGATCGCACAACAAGCTCGTACTATTCGCTTACCGATTCACATTACTGAAAAGCTCAACAAAATCAAAAGAGTTCAGAGAGAACTAATTCAGAGTTTGGGTCGTAGTCCTACTCCTTCTGAGATTGCCCAAGCTTTAGAACTAGAGCCATCTCAAATTAGAGAATATCTCTTGATGGCCCGTCATCCTATTTCTTTGGATTTACGAGTTGGAGATAATCAGGACACTGAATTGCAAGAACTTTTAGAGGATGAAACATCTTCTCCAGATGACTATATCACTGGTGAATTGTTGCGTCAAGACTTAAATACCCTACTGGGAGAATTGACCGAGCAACAACGTCGTGTATTGATATTGCGTTTTGGTCTTGAGGATGGTAAGGAGATGTCCTTGGCTAAAGTGGGAGAGAGACTTCAACTCAGTCGTGAGCGAGTTCGTCAACTAGAGCATCAAGCTTTGGCCCATTTGCGCCGTCGTCAGGCCAAGGTACGAGAGTATGTAGCTAGCTAGGTATAGCAGTCGAAGCAAAGAGCACGGATATTACTAAATAGACATCTCCAGAAAACACTTAACTGGGAACACTTAACTGGGAACACTTAACCCACCCCTAACCCCTCCCAGGAGGGGAGTAATTGATAATTTCTGGATAATAATTGATTTTATTTTTTATTTTTGGAGATGTCTAATGCTAAAAATCACTCAGAGATGACTTCTGACTTCTGACTTCTGTACGTCGCCAATCCGACGGCTCCCCTATGCGCGTAGCGCTATATGAGTATCTTCCTAGCATAGATCCCTCTATTGTTAATCTCAAATTGACATCATTCCTTGTGGATATAGTTATTTTTAATGATTATCTCCACAAGGAATTTTATTTGAGAAAAATAACTTTTGTTTCAGTTGAGTAAGCAACAAAAATTGTTAAAAAATAGACCTTTATGCTTTAATACGGGTATGATAATGGTGTAGATAATAATTTAGCAATATTCGTGATTTTTAGGTTAGTGGCGATCGCAACCTACTCTATATTGACTTATGGTGTAGTTAATAGGCCAGTAATACAGTATAAATCTATTTCTGTTAAGTTTAAGGAAGAAAGGCCAAAGTTTTCTTCAGAAATAGACAATGATAATATGCGAACTGATGGAATTTACCTTTTTGGTCAGTCTAGGCAGCCAGAGCAAATTCAGAATGAGTATTTTGTCTTCAAGTTGAAAAATGGTAAGGTAATAGGTGCTTTTTATCTACCCCATTCAGCTTTTTACTGCTTTTATGGTATTCATCAAAAAGATAGTTTACAGGTAAAGGTTATAGATAGTTATGATAATAGTGCTTCTGACTACACAGTAGACCTGACAAAATATCACCGAATAAATCATGTTAGTGATAATGATTTCCGAATATTAAAAACTTGTCAAACTAACTATCAATATTTAGTTTGGTAATGGAATGTTATACCAAATCTCAAAAGTTGGTAACATATCTAGAAAAAATGTGTTGTACCAATTTAATAAATGTTTGCTACAAATACCTAGTAGATTTTTCAGTCCTCAGGTAGGGGAACCGTCTCCTTGGCGAGGTGGGGATTGAGACTGAAGGATTTTTTTTGATTTGATCCCCGATCCAAGGGGAGGCTTTCAACCTGAATTGTTCATAGCAATTTTCATTTAGGTAGACCACAGTCAGGATGTTCCATAGAACCTTCCTACTAGGGTCAGGACTTATATACTTATATCATGTTTGGAAGAACAGTTACAATTAGCCTTGTAGTTGAGCTTTAGCCCTAATACTAAGTATTGTATTTGCTCAAGCCCAACTACAAACAAAAACTTTATTATAAGTAATTATCCAAACATGATATTACTCAATACCGCTAGATATAGCGTATAACTTTATCATTATAACCGAATTTTATATGACTCTTTGATGTCTCCAGGAGTTAAAAAACCCTGGATTCTTAAGCGGATGTGCTTATGCGGGCTACAGTGAGAAAGTATATTGAAAATCAGACTGGAAAATAACGCCGCTTTATTACCCGTGTGTCTTTATTCAACCAGCAGTTAAAACTGGCTGGCTAACTTCCTCCCGTTTTTTTTAGGGTTTAACACTGCACTGAATAAACCTGAACTTTCCTGAATAAACCTGAACTTTCCTGAATAAAACTGAACTTTCCTGAATAAAACTGAACTTTTCCGAACAAAGTTATACAAGATTTGTTGTATACTTACGCCAAAATACTGAAGTATAAGTACTTGTATAAAACTAATTTAAGATCAATTTTTAGTTACTGAAAAATAGGTGTATTTCAGGAATAGAGTCAATTATAAGCAGATTTGTTTTTTTCCAGTATAAGTTTATTGTCCAAATTAATCTCACAAAAGTTCAGTTTTATTCACATGGGAAATTCCTGAACTTTCCTGAACTTTTATGTATTGTTTTTTCTGAATATCTCTGCGATAGTAGTATCAACAACAGAAAGTCTAATTGCGGTCATGTTCAAGATATGCCATTAAGCCTTAGAACTTATAACTGTTCTGAGTGTGGGATATCTATAGACCGCGATTTAAACGCAAGTATAAGAGTGAGAAATGCGGTCGGCTTGACCGTTGATGCCTGTGGATGAGTAATCGCCGACGGTCTCAGTGGAAGCAGGGACGTTGCATGCAACGTCCGTACACATTAAAATGTCGCTAATTATGACGTTTTATGTTGGTTTTATAAAGCAGAAACACAATATCGTAGTTATAAAATATATACAACGAAGGAGTTAATAGACCAATGGAACAAACACAAGAAACACAAGAGTATTTAGAAGAACTAGGCTTACCTGAGTTAGAAGGACAGGTAACAGTAGAAATGGTGGTACAAAAGGTATCACAGGAAGAAGAAGAGGAAACTGAAAACGAAGAAAACGAAAACGAGAATGAATCAGAAGAAGGTAGTGACACTAGAAAAGTTACTATTCAACTTAACTCAACAAGTGCCCCAGTAACAGCAGGTAACTTTGTTGATTTGGTGGAGCAAAATTTCTATGATGCTCTGGCATTCCACCGATTTGTAAATGAATTTGTAGTTCAAGGTGGCGACCCCCAGAGTAGAGACCCTGATTTTCTGATTGAAGATTTAGGTTCAGGGAGTTATATTGACCCGGTAACAGAAGCTCCACGGGAAATTCCTCTAGAAATTAAGATTGCAGAGACAGAAGAAATTGTTTATAACCAAATAGTTGATGATCCAGTGGAGTTATCCCATGAAGCGGGGGTAATAGCAATGGCTCGCAGTCAAGAATTAGATACAGCTTCTTCACAATTTTATTTCACCTTAGATGATGTCAGCGCTCAATTAGATGGTGGCTATTCAGTTTTTGGAGAAGTAACTGATGGCTTTGATTTTGTGCAAGAACTTAGAGAGGGCGATCGTATTCTTCTAGGGAGAGTAGTTGATGGAATAGTATCTAGTAGAGTTTCAGAAATAGTAACTGATTCAGATTTACTCAATGAATTAGCTAACAAGGATAATACACAAAAAGTCTCCTATGTTCTCTCCATGGAAGAGAATGAAGAAGATACCGAAAATAGTGATGGGGATGAGACTAACTCTGACCAAGATGATTCTGATATTGAGGAATCTATAGGAGAAGAGATTACGAGTAGTCAACTTTCGGAAAATCTTGACGAAGAGGTTAGTCAAGAGGAAGATCAAGATGAAGAAACAGAAGATGATGATAATGAAGAAGAAACAGAAGATGATGATGAAGAAACAGATGAAAATCTAGAGATTGATGAAGAAGAAGCAAGTGTGGCTATTGAAGAAGAAGAAGAGGAAACAGACGAAACAATATCCGAAACAGAGGGTGATGATATTATTGATATAGGTACTGTTGAGTCTACTTCCTTCAGCATGATGGGGTCAGAAGGTGACGATGAAATGTCTGGCAGCGAAGATAATGATATTATGAGTGGCCGTCAAGGTGATGATTCTATTGAGGGTCTAGAAGGTAATGACTGGTTGCGAGGTGGAAAGGGACGTGATGTCTTAATAGGTGGGGTCGGTAATGATTATCTAGTTGGTGATTATGGTCTTGATACTCTGACAGGTGGAGAAGGAACAGATAGTTTTCTGTTGCGAGCTGATACTGTCGAGGGAGTAGATGAAATAGAGCAGGCGGATATGATTACTGATTTTAGTCTCGCAGATAGCGATCGGATTATTGTAATTGCTGAGTTCACTGCTTCTGATGGCCTAGAGTATGAATTAGTCGATGGTGACACTGTAATTAAATTGTCCGACAGTAGTCATATATTGGGAGTAGTGACAGAAACTTCCATAGAAGACGTTGAAAATAACATTTTTGCAGTTAACCCTGATGATTATGCTTTACGTCTTGGTTAATTACAGCAATTTCCGAGGCGCGTGAGGTACAAAAAATTAGGACTTTAGGCAACAGCTCATCTGGCAACAGAGAATTAAAACTCTACCTCACTGTCCGGGCAAAGTGCTATAATATAGAATCCGAGTAATTAGTTATCGTATCGCCCTCGGAGTTAGGAATATCAAGTCAGGACGATGTTGATAATGGGCAAGTTAGTGGCTCTTGCAGAGCCGCTCCGAAGTACGCCATATCCAATCTCCCCTCGAGAAAAAAAATTGTGATTTCCTTATCTTCAATTCCCGTACGGTTTTAACCAGAGGTAATTATCCATTATTTATTATCCATTATCAATTAATGAAAGCGCTTTTCATTTGAGTAGACCAAAAAGTAGGGACGTTGCATGCAACGTCCCTACAAGTTTATTATTTTTTTTAATGTGGTTTATTGACCTGAAAACCTTTGTATGCTAATAAACTCACTCATATATTGCTTTTGACTTTTGACTTTTGACTTTTGACTTGAAGTAACTTTTGACTTAAAGAAAGCGATCGCTACAACATGATAAAATATAGCATTATACATTATATTTGTATAGATTATACAACTAAACTATGCTACAAACCACCAAAACAAAAGATGTTCAAGTTGTAATCATTGCGGAAGACACAAAAGTATTACGGTCTCGGACTTGGGATAGACTAAAATTTGAAGTCGAATATTCCCTCCAAAAAGGTACCACTGCTAACTCCTATCTCATCCAAGCAGAAAAAACTGTAGTTATCGACCCCCCTGGTGAATCATTTACTACAAATTATTTAGAGTCTTTGCAAATACGTCTTGATTGGCATCGCCTTGATTATGTAATTCTGGGTCACTTTAATGCTAATCGTGGAGCTACCCTTAAAGCATTGTTAGCTGTAGCACCTCAAGTTACTTTTGTCTGCTCAAACCCCGCAGCTTTAACTCTCAAGGACTATTTCAAAGACGAAGAGTTGAAAATTAAAGTAGTTAAGGGTGAAGATACTCTTGACTTAGGTGGTGGCCATCAATTGCAGTTTATCACTACTCCGACTCCTAAATGGCCAGATGGTCTGATGACTTATGACCCGCAAACTCAAATTCTGTTTACGGATAAATTTTTCGGCGCTCATGTCTGCGGAGACCAAGTTGCTGATGAAGGATGGAGCGTCTATAGCGAGGATAGACGCTTTTATTATGATTGTCTCCATGCAGCTCAGGCAAAACAAGCACTTTCTACCCTCGAAAAAATTTCTGAGTTGACTGTGAAATTCTATGGTTCTGGTCACGGGCCGATGGTACGCTATGGGATGATGGAGTTAACCAGTCTGTATCGGAAGTGGAGTCAGGAACAAAGTTCGCGAGATTTGAATGTAGCCTTGCTTTATGCTTCAGCTTATGGTAATACAGCGACTGTTGCTCAGGCGATCGCTAGAGGTTTAACTAAAGCAGGGGTAGCTGTAGAATCAATTAATTGTGAGGCTGCCACATCTAATGAAATTAAGGAAGTAGTAGAAAAATGTGATGGATTTATTATTGGTTCACCTACTCTTGGCGGTCATGCACCAACTCAAATTCAAACAGCTTTGGGTATTGTATTGAATACAGTTTCTAAGGATAAATTAGCAGGAGTATTTGGTTCCTTTGGTTGGAGCGGTGAAGCAATAGATTTTTTGGAAAGTAGATTAAAGGATGCGGGTTATAAGTTTGGTTTTGAACCTATTAGAGTAAAATTTAAGCCAGATGATGTGATGATTCAAACTTGTAAGGAAACTGGTACTGATTTTGCTCAAGCTTTGATCAAATCCAAAAAACGTCGCGCTCCTAAACCTTCGGGGGGTGGTTCGGGAAGCGATCGTACTGCTCAAGCAGTGGGAAGAGTTGTGGGTTCTCTATGTGTAATGTCTGCTAAACGTGAAAATGTCACCAGTGCTATGTTAGCTTCTTGGGTATCTCAGGCAACTTTTAATCCTCCTGGTGTAACTGTCGCTGTTGCTAAAGACCGCGCTCTAGAATCTTTGACTCATACGGGGGATAAATTTGTGTTGAATATATTAGCTGAGGAAAAGAAGGATTTACAAAGGCATTTTCTCAAGTCTTTTGCGCCCGGAGAAGATCGTTTTGTTGGGGTTGAGACAAAGGAAGCTAATAATGGTTGTCCTATTTTAACTGATGCTCTGGCTTATTTGGAATGTAAAGTCGCAAACCGGATGGAGTGTGGCGACCATTGGTTAGTTTATGCTGTTGTAGAGAATGGTCAACTATTAAATGATGGGGTAACTGCCGTTCACTTCCGCAAATCAGGCAGTCATTATTAGAGGGAGTAGGGAATAGGGAATAGGGAGTGGGGAATAGGGAGTGGGGAGAAACTACAACCAGTATGTCGGTCCAGTAGGGTGCGTTAGACGGCTAAAATTTAGAATGTGAAAAGCATTTAACAATCCGTCGTAACGCACCATTTTAGGTGTGTCGGTCTACTGCTATATTATTTACGACTATATTTTTCTTTTTTATAGTTTTTCTCCGCCAAATTCCTATTTGTCTACTAAAAATACAAAGAGTAGCACCGACCCAACAAATTTCTAAAAAAGACATAAATATGTGATATTTCATTTTTTCTTATGGGTAAATAACACTATTTAATATAATATCCGCTTGAATAGTTATAAATAGAAAGGTGGCAGTCAGGAGTCAGGAGTCAGGAGTCAGGAGTCAGGAGTCAGGAGGGAAGAGAGGAGAAAGAAAGTATAAAAAGGAGAAAGTTTTTTGGTCACGTAAGCGGAACGGAGTTCTATCGTTAATTATCCAGACATGATATTAGGAGATAAGAGGAGGGAGTTTGAATGCTGAATGCTTCAAGCCATAGCAAAGACAGAATTGGTTAGGACATAAAGTAATAGACATCTGGTGAAAATTAAAAATAGAATCAATTATTATCCATAAATTATCAATTACTTCTCCCTGTTCCCTGTTCCCTGTTCCCTGTTCCCTGTTCCCTGTTCCCTGCTATATATCATAGGAAATGTTTTTCCAACTGTTCCCTGTTCCCTGTTCCCTGTTCCCTGTTCCCTGTTCCCTGTTCCCTGTTCCCTATTCCCTATTCCCTGCTATATATCAACTGATTTTCAAAACTTGGACTGACTTACCTGCAGGAATCAAAGTTTCATTCAATGGTACAACAGCTAAACCTGTAGTGCCAGCTAAATTAATTAAATTTCCCGAACTGTGACTACCGACCGCAAGTTGAAACTCATAGCCATTATTGCCTGAATTGAGCTGACCCCAGAGATAAGTTTCTCGTTTACCATTAGAGCGTAAATCTTGAAGCGATCGCGCAGTTACAAACTCAGGTTTCCATGCAGTTTCTTCAACTCCAGCCAATTTTTTCAGCGCGGGTTGTACAAAGCGCCAAAAACTAACCAACGCTGAAACAGGATTTCCTGGCAAACCAAAATATAAACATTGAGCATCAGAAAATTTAGCAACAGTTAAGGGTTTTCCAGGTTTAACCGCCACAGAATGAATATGAATTTCTGCTCCTAACTCTGTGAGAATATCCTCAACATAATCATAGTCTCCCACTGATACTCCACCAGTAGAAAGTAAAAAATCTGTAGATGTGACAGCTTTAGCAATAGTCTGTTTCAAAATTTCTCGTTCATCTGGCACAATACCAAATCGTATTACTTCCGCACCCATCTGGGCAACTGCTACTGCTAAAGCATACTGATTTGAGTCTACTAACTGACCTGGTTGTAGGGATTGCTCTGGCGTAACTAATTCATTACCAGTGGAAATAATTCCCACCTTTGGTCGCCGATAAACAGGGATTTTCGGACATTGAAGTGCTGCTAAAATAGCTATTTCAGTAGCACTAAGAGGAATTCCAGGATTGAGTAAAGGTGTATTTGCCTGATAGAATGAACCTTTATATCTTACAAATTCTTGGGGTTGGGGAGTTTCTAAGATAAGTACCCTGTTACCTTCCCTTTGAGTCACTTCTTGCATGACCACTGTATCTGCTCCTGGAGGCATACAAGCACCTGTAAAAATACGAGCTGTTTCCCCTGATTCAATTTGCCCTTGAGGTTGATATCCAGCAGGAATTTCTTCTATAATTTCCAAAGATACAGGATTTTCTGGACTACAGTCTTTGACATCTGTAAATTTTACTGCATAACCATCCATTGCAGAATTATCCCAGTGGGGAAAATCTAGTTTACTGCTGACTGGTGTAGCTAATATTCGCCCTGATGCGGTTAATAGGTCTACTATTTCTATATCCTTTTGGGAATCTAAGGGTTGTACTAAATTCAAAATGATTGACTCTGCTTGGTTGACTGGTAGCATTTTAATTTCTAGAGTTTGGGTTATTTCTATTATAGAACCCATTTGAGATCTATTTAAAATTAAAAAGAGATGGGGAGATGGGGAGGTGGAGAGTATTTTTCAACCTGCTTGGTGCCCTACCAACTGCGCCGTGCGACGGTGAGTACAGTGCGTTAGGCGGGTTAAGCGACAGTCACGCAACTGTCGTTCGCGCAGTGTCTCTGAAAGAGATACTCGAAGGGTGCGGGGTCGCATCCGCTTTTTCGCTTATGCCTTCCCTCCATCTTCTGACTCCTGACTCCTGACTCCTGACTTCTGGTAAAAAACACGGGTCGCTGACAAAGATACCTTCAGGGGTTCTATAGAAGCCATTTGATATCTCCAGAAAAGAGGGAATAGAGAGAATTAATTAATAATTTATGGGTAATAATTGATTGGATTTGGGATTTTGCCAGAGGTCTGGTACACCCAAACTCCCCACACTCCCCAAACTCCCCACCCCCCCATCTCCCTATATTTAAGTACACAAATAGATACGCTTAGGGGTTCTATAGATTGTATTTGAAATTATCTCTCCATACATCAGTTTAGGAGTGCTAAAGCGCAACAACAAACAAAAACTTTTTTAGCGGGATTTATACCGTTTATCAAAAATTTTTCTATATTTACTTGAGTAGGGGAGTAGGGGAGTCGGGGAGAAGTAAACACAAGACGGGATTAACTTTAAATTACCTCAAATTAGCAAAAAGATGTTTTTCCTGTATTAATTACTTAATAGGGGTTGTGTTTCTCATCTTCAGAAAGCTTTGACATAAAATCATTGATATACAAGCATTATAGCCTAATTTTACTCATTAAGTTGTGTAATATAAAATCCGGATAATTAGTATATCCAAGTCCGCAGCGACTGGAACGGAGTGGAAGGAAGCAATCTCAGGGTTTTAGGAGATTGCTTCCTATCGTCGCAATGACGACTATTCTACCGGATTCTATATAAGTCCCATTAATTGCTATAGCAATCCTATTTTATTCATGTCAAAAATCTTGCCACTTTTTGGTATGGAGCTTTGGAATAAATGCCCAATGGGCAAGAGTTTCGGAGATACTGTTGGCGAAACTTTCCCCCAAAAATAAGGACGCAACTTGACAAAAAGCAGCATATTTGGTTAAGCTATGGTACAGCAAAACCCAAGCAAAAACCAAAATTAAAAATAACCTATTATAATAGAGGTGCAGCAATTCTCAAACTCTAACAAACCCTCTTATACTAATTCTTGAAAATAGGACTATATATAGGATGATAATTAACGCTCCCTCTTCCGTCATTTTTGTTGATAGCAATATTGCTGACTACCAATCTCTAGTTAACAGCGTTGAACCAGGGACAAAAGTAGTTGTATTGGATGCCAACCGCAATGGTGTCGAGCAAATTACTGAAGTATTAGCTAACTACAATAATTTAGATAGCGTACAAATTCTTTCTCACGGAGATTCAGCTGTCTTACAGTTGGGAAATAGTAGCCTAGATAACAGTAATATTGAGAGCTATGAAAACCAATTGCAACAGTGGGGAAAAGCCCTAAGCGAAAATGGTGATATTCTTTTATATGGTTGTAATGTCGCAGAAGGCCAACAAGGACAAGCTTTTATTAATCGCTTGGGAGAGATTACCGAAGCGGATATTGCTGCCTCTGAAGATTTGACTGGTAGTAGCGATCTGGGGGGAGACTGGGTATTAGAAGCGACTACGGGATTTATCGAATCACCTCTAGCGTTTCAAGTCGAGGCAATGTCTGCGTTTAATTCTGTATTGCAAACTTTTAGAGTTACTAACAACAGAGATAGTGGTGCGGGTTCTTTGCGGCAAGCCATTCTAGATTCGGAAAACAATAACAATGGCGGGACAAGAGACATTATCCAAGTAGATGAAGGTTTAACTATCAATTTAACTGATAGCTTGCCAACTATTAGCGAGGATGTTGAGATTCGAGGTAACGGCGTTGTAATTAATGGCTCGGATGAACATCAGATTTTAGCAATTAATGGCGAAACCGACGCTACACAAATAATCTTATCCGATCTTTCCTTAACAGATGGTCGTGTCAGGGGTCGTGTTGGAACTACTGGCGGAGGCGGTGGCTTAGGTGCTGGTGGTGCTTTGTTTATTAACAACGGTACGGTAATTGCGAATAACGTTGATTTTACTGACAATAGTGCTGTTGGTGGCAATAGTGGCCCTGGAGCCAGAGGCGGTAGTGCTGAGAGAACGGGTGAAAATGGAGGTCGTGGGGGAATTGCCAATGTAAATGGTACTGCTTTTGCTGACACAACTCGTGCTGATGGTGGAACAGGAGGTAGAGGTGAAAGAAGAAATGGTCGTAGTGGCGGTAGTGGTAGTGATGGTGAGGATGGTAGCTTTGGCAATGGCGGAGGTGCTGGCGGCGGCGGCGGCGGCGGCGAATCTGGTGGAGTGTTAGAAGGCTTCGGTGGTTTTGGTGGTGATGGTGGTGATGGTGGTTTCGGTGCTGGAGGTGGTGCTGGAGGCGGTGCTGGCTCGAATCCCAGTAACCGCAGAAGAAAAAGAAGAACCGGATTAGGCGGTGATGGCGGTGATGGCGGAGCATTTGGCGGTGATGGCGGTGATGGTGTTGATGTCCCAGCAGGTGGAAGTAGAGGTCCGGCTGCACTCGGTGGCGGTGGTGCTGCACTCGGCGGTGCTATTTTTGTCAATCGGGGTGCTGATTTAATACTTCTTAACAGTGATTTTTCTGATAATTCCGCTACTGGAGGAACTGGTGCTAACAATGGTCAAGCAAAGGGACGTGACATTTTTGTTAGAGAAGGGTTGTCTATATTTGGGATAACCCTCATCCCTGGTGGTCAAGTTTCTCAAGCTAGTACCAATGTTGCTACGGGAAATAACCTAGATAATGGTCGCGTCTTTGGTGACATCAGCAATTTTATTCTGCCCACAATTAATCTAGCTCCAGGAGATAATTTATCAGAACCCGATCGAAATGGTTCTTTTAATCTTTCCCTAAATAGAAGCTTGCCCATAGATTTAATAGTTAACTATACAATTACGGGAACTGCTATTAACGATCCCGATCTCTTTGATGATGAGGAGATTGATAGTGCCGATCTGAGTATTCCCCTGAGCGTTACAATTCCTACGGGAGCAAGACAAGGTTCTATTAATGCCGAACTAATTGACGATCGCCTTTTCGATCCTGATGAAAATATCATTGTCACCTTAGAAGATTCTCCACTTTACAATCTCGGTGCTTCTATTGCTGCGGAATTGGCTATTGTGGACGACGAGGCAGATATTAGCCTCGATGCGAGAAATGCAGTAGAAGGGGAGCGTAATGGTAGGTTGATCTTTAATTTAGACCCCAATGCTCCTGAAGGTCGTCAGTTAAGCTTTAGGATTACTGGCGGAACAGCAGAACTGGATACAGATTACAGGTTTCTCAATGCTGACGATGAGCCTATCGTCACAGATGAAGAGGGTAATTTTTTCCTAGATATTTCTGGTGAAGACCGAGTTGTGGTTCAAGTAGATGCCACAGGAATTTCAGGGGGGATTCCCGATTTTGACGATTCTGCTGCTGAAGGAAATGAGACAATAGAAATTACTCTCAATCCTAGTGAAGAGTATGGTGGTGGAGGAAATACCATAACTACAAATATTGTTGATAATGACAGTCCCCCGACAATTGACGTTGTTGCGGAAGATAATGCTACTGAAGATAACTCCGAACCTGGTATTTTCCAGCTTGATTTATCCAATCCCTTACTTAGTAATGGCAATGAAAACGATGATGAGGATGCCATCTTTAACTTCACTATCGGTGGAGATGCTACGCGAGGTGAAGACTACAACTTAGTCTTAGTGGCTAATACTACGGAGCGAGATAATATCGGCGTCTTAGTGACTAATACTACGGAGCGAGATATTATCGGCAACAGTTTCTCTTTGCCAGAAGGTACGAATACTGTCAGCATTGAGGTCATACCAATTGATGACAATGAAGAAGAAGTCAATGAAAACGTTACTTTTACCCTCAATGAAGGAGAAGGATACGAACTAGGAGAAACTTCAGCAGAACTAACCATTGAAGACAGTGGTAGAGATGATGCGAGTAATGTAGTAGGGGTGCAAATTATCGAATCTCAAGGTGAGACTAACGTCATAGAAGGACAAACTACAGATAACTATACGATCGAGTTAACCAGTGAACCTACTAGCGATGTCACTATTAATTTTGCTACCGATACAAATCAGGTAGAGAGTATTGACTCCATTACTTTTACTCCCGAAAACTTCAACATCAGGGAAAATGTTACGGTGGTTTCTGTTGATGACAATATAACTACAGAAGACCGCACTTCGGTTATTTCCCATACTGCAACCAGTGATGATGATGCTTATCAGGGAATTGCCATTAATGATGTTACCGTCAATATTACCGAAAATGATGTTCCTGGGATTATTATTGCCAACGGAAATAATTTCAGCATCGCCGAAGGAGCAGCGGGGGGAATCTACACCATTGCTCTAGAAACCCAACCCACAGCAGATGTCAATATTAGTTTTGAGATTAGCGACGATCTCGAAGCCATTGCACCCATAACTTTTACTCCAGATAACTTTGCTACTCCTCAAGAAGTTACAGTTACTGCTGCAATTGATGATGAAGTAGAAGAAACGGAATTTCAAAACATTGCTCACGTTATTGAGAGTGACGATCCTCTATATGATGGCTTGTCAGTACAATCTCTTCCCATTGCCATTAACGAACTAAGTTTCGACAATATCGAGACAGCAGGGGGTTTAAATAACGCCCTCAATTCGATTCAAGATTCGATTGACGCTCAATTTCGAGCCATTGAATTACCCTTTGTTGGTTCTCTAGAAACTCTCGCACCAGATTTGATCGGTAGTTTCCAAAATACCTTAATTAATCGGGTGCAGACAGGAGGAATATTAGACGTAGAGAAACTTAGGGGGTTAGTTGAAGAAACTCTTGAGGAGATTCTTGATGTTAATGTAGAAGTAAGAGAAAATCTCTCGGAAGAAGAAGCAACTTTTGATATTACAGTTGCCAAAGAATTTAACCTTGCCAATATCGATCTGGATGCGGATTTAGGTTTGCCTGGATTGGGAATTGATGTTGATGGTAGTATCGATCTCGATTTTGATTATCAATTCGATTTGGGATTTGGCATTAACCAAGAATTCGGTTTCTTTATCGATACAGAAAAAACCAACTTTACCGCAGGAGTCGATCTTGGTTTGAGCGATGATTTCCAAGCAACGGGGAATCTAGGCTTTTTGGAACTCGATCTAATCAATGATGAAGAAAACCCCACGTCTGTCGGTGCTGATTTTACTCTAGGACTCAATGATATAGATAATGACGAAAACTCAAATAATACCGAAAATTCAAATAATACCGAAAATTCAGATGATGAAGAAGATATAGATGGCGATCGCCTCACCAGTACGGAACTAAGGAATGCTTCTTTCGATGACTTATCCGATCTCTTTAATCCCAGTGCTTCGGCAACTGCAAATCTCGGTTTAAATGCCGTAACTAGTATACAAGCAGATACTGCTTTTCCCAGTATTAATTTCGATTTGGCAGGGGAATTTGGCTCGTTTGCGTTTGAAGAGGGAGAAGCAGTTGGCGATTTTTCACCTACGATCGCCTTTAACAACGTGCAACTAGATTTAGGCAGTTTTCTCTCCGACTTTGCTCGCCCCGTAATTGATAGCATTAACACCATCATCGATCCTTTTCGCCCTATAGTTGATTTTCTCAACACCGATACGGAAATCCTCAACGATCTGAGCATTGCAGACGGTTTGGATGGCAATGGTGATGGTGAAATTAGCGTCATCGAATTAGCACTCGGCATTGCAGAATTGTCTGGAAGCGCTCCCAATGTCAACTTTCAGGCTGCTTTCAACCAAATCACAGAACTGTTCGCTCTGTCAGACGCTCTCAATGAATCGATCGAGGGTGATGAAGGAATTATGATTGATGTGGGTTCTTTCGAGTTGGGAAATTTTGATGCTAGCGATCCCGATGCCGATCCAACGGGCGTTGAAGCAGACCAAACCGAGTCCGCACCAGATTTAGAGGAACAACTCGATGATGCTCCCGATGATGGTAGCAGAAATACCCAGAAAGCAAATACCAATAGAATACTTAATAACGGTAATTTCGATATTCCTTTAATTGACAATCCCTTTAGCGCGATTGACTTACTCTTAGGTAAAGATGTCGCTCTCTTCACTTACGATCTTCCTGCATTAGAAGTTGGATTCGACGTACAACAAACGTTTCCCATTTTTGGCCCAATTAGCGGTTTGTTAGAAGGGGATTTTAATGTCGCTTTGGACCTCGCTTTTGGCTTCGATACCTTTGGTTTCAATCAATGGTCTGCTAATAATTTCGACCCCTTAGAATCCTTCAGAGTCCTTGATGGTTTCTTTGTTAGCGATCGCGAAAATCCAGACGGTACAGGGGAAGATGTGGATGAGTTGGTTGCTACTGCAACTATTGCAGCAGGATTGGGTGTCGATCTGATTGCTCTTTCGGGGTTCCTCAAAGGAGGTTTAGAAGGTATTATCGGTCTGGATCTGATTGATGGCGGAGAAATCAACGGTACGGATGACGGCAGACTGCGGGCTTCGGAGATTGCAGATCGCATTTCCACACCTTTTGAACTATTTCAATTAAACGGTATCGTTAACGCCTTTTTGGGTGCAGAAGTTCAATTATTTCGTAGGACGGTATTCGAGCAACGAATTGCCACTTTCCCCCTAGCTGAGTTTAGTATTGGGGGTAAGGGAAATAGTTTTAGTAGTGTCTTGGATGGGGTTATTTCTGGCGGTACGGTCTTCTTTGATGCCAACTTCAATGGTATTCAAGACCCCAACGAACCCGTTACCATTAGTAATGCCGATGGTAGTTACGATCTCGATATACCATTCTCTCCCTTCGATCTTAATAGTAATGGTGTTATAGATCCCGAAGAAGGCAGAGTGGTTATTGTTAACGGCATTGATATCTCCACTTCCTTACCTCAAACCGCACCCATTATTACTACTCCCAATGCAACTGTTGCCACACCTTTAACTAGCTTGGCTGCGGAAATTGCTGAACCCGATCTCGAAGCAGCACAAGCACAAGTAATTAATATTTTCGGTTTATCAGAAAATAGCGATTTATATAATGATGACCCCCAAACTTCCCAAGTATCAGTCTTGGGTTTACAATCTCAACTGCAAAATCTGATTATTTTAGCTACCCAAACTATCGGTGCGACTTCTTTAACAGGGCAAACCATCAATGGTAGCGAGATTCTGAGTAAAGATGGTCTGATTTATCTCGATAACAACAATAACCAACAGTTTGACGATGGCGATTTAGAAGTAGTTCAAGCTGATGATGGCTCTCGTTTCTTCGATATTAATGATAACGGAGAATTAGATAATAACGAGGTTTCTTCTACAGTAAATGAAGCACAAATTGCCAGTGCTATTCTTCAAGAAATTGCCGATAGCGCTAGTAATGGGGAAGTTCCCGATCTAGCCGATACTGATACCGTAACTGCTATTATTAACGAGGCTTTAACCTTTGCCATAGCCGAAGATTCCAATACCAATCTTAATGAAAATGCCATTTCTCAACTAACCGCAAGCATTGTGGAGAAAAACCTCAATATTGATGGTATATTAGGTAAAGCTTTCCTTTCTGAAGCCGAACAAAGACAACAAATTAGCGGTCGTTATGTCTTTATTGATGTTAACGAGAATGGGATACAAGATAGCGACGAACCTTCTTCTTTAGTAGACGAAACAAGCGGAGACGAGCTAGATATTACTCCCTTTGACACCAACGAAAACGGTCTGTTAGACGTGCGCGTTGTTGTCGAAGGAGAATCCCCAGATTTTGTCTTTGTAGATAGTAATGCCAACGGCGAATTCGATCCGGACGAACCATTCTCAGTTGTCAATCCCAGCGGTGACAACAACTTAGAAATTGATTTTATTGATAATAATGGCAACGGTGTACAAGATGACAACGAATCCTTCTCGATCGCTTCTCCTCTCAATCCCGATGGTACTGAAGTTGTAATTTCTCCTTTCGACCTTAATGAGAATGGAGTTTTAGAATTAGGAGAAGACGATAACAATAACGGTATCTTAGATCCAGGAGAAGATAATAATGAAAATGGTGTCTTAGAATTAGACGAACTAGGAAAAGTAGTGCTTGAAAGTACGCCTGTAGATCGATGGTCGTTTGTAGATAGTAATAGCAACGGAGAATTCGATCGCGGAGAACTCTTCTCTCCTATATTTGATGATGGCACAGATCTCCTCGATCCTTTTGTCGAACCTGCTAAAGTATTTGTCGATGCTACAGAATCTCCCGAATTAGCTGGAGGGTTCCAACATCTAGTCATCAATCCTTTAGCAACCATCTCCCGTCTGCTTGCCGAAGGTACCGATACCGCAGTAGCTCAAGACCTAGTTAAAACCGCATTCGGACTACCAGAAGATGTGGATCTGCTCAACTTCGATGCTTTACAAGCAGCCTCTAACCAAGACCCCAACTGGCTAGAAGTATATGCAGCACAGGTTCAGGTGCAAAATACCCTCGTCCAAATAGAGGCAGTAACGGGAGTTTCTGAAACCGAAATTGTTGAAGCACTATCAAATCAAATCGCTAACTCTGAAAATCTCGATTTGAGCGACTCAACTCAAGTAGAAGAAATTATCAACGAACTTGCGCCCGAATTAGCAGACAATACTGTTGATGGTGCAGCAGAAATCATTACTGAAACTAACGAACGCATTGATGACATCGCTGACGATGGCACCATGGGCGATCGCGAAAAATCGATAGAAATCGTCCAAGTACAGCAAGTAGCGCAAAGCGATGACCCAGAAGGTCTAGTAGAAGATTTACTACAATTAGGAACAGAAGAGGAAAATGTTGAAGAAATTGTTGATAATAATACAGGAGAAGAACTTACCGAACAAATTGAAAATACAGAAGAAATAGACCCTACTACCCGTCCTGACTTTAGCAATAGTCGCCCCATCGCTGAACCAGATATTGCAGATACTGATATTGCTACATCAGTCACGATCAATGTTTTAGACAACGATAGCGATCCAGACAACGATGCAATTGAAATTGTAGATATTTTTGCGTCTGATAATGCGGAAGTAGTTATTAACCCAGATAATACCCTGACCTACACTCCCAATAATGGTTTTACAGGAGAAGACATTATCTTCTATGCTATTCAAGATAGTAACGGCAATGTTGATAATAATATTGTCACTGTGACAGTTAGACCTGCTGGAATTCTCCGTGAAGGTAATGATGATAATAATTTTATTAATGGTAGTGAAGGTAACGATACATATATTGGCCGAGGAGGTAACGACTTAATCAGGAGTCATGAAGGTGACGATAGCTTGAGTGGCGGTCCTGGTGAGGATACTTTGGAAGGTGGTGCAGATGATGATAGTATGAATGGAGGCAGTGGAAGCGATCGTATGCTTGGTGTATCTGGCGAGGATCTATTGATAGGTCGCCCCGGTAACGATATCTTGTTAGGAGGTGAAGGTGATGATACTCTAGAAGGTGGTACTGGTCGCGACAGACTCAACGGTGGACCAGGAAACGACCAACTCACAGGAGGAGGTAGTATTGACCGCTTTATCTTTAACACTAATCAGGAATTTCAGACTGAGGATATAGGTATAGACACAATTACTGATTTTTCCCAAACACAAAGAGATATTATTCTCCTAGACCTGAGAACTTTTAGTGCTATCAACAGCGAACCAGGAACAGGTTTCAGTATTGCCAGTGAGTTTGTAACAGTTAGTGATGATGAATCAGCAGAAAATTCTAATGCAGTCATTGTCTATAACAGTGAAAATGGTAACTTATTCTATAACCCCAATGGTAGTGAAGCAGGTTTCAGCGATGGAGGTCAATTTGCCACTTTGACAAATACCCCAGAGTTAGAAGCAGAAGATTTCTTTCTGAGAGGTTAGCGATCGCTCTTTATGGGTTTTGGGTAGATGATAGAAACAACCCCTACCGCGATGCCTCCTTGGGCGTCAAAGCTGGTCTGAACAGTTTAACGATTGTGGGAAAAATCCACCTCAAAAAATAGGATTTCGCCATTATTTAGGTGGATTACTAGGAGAGAGCGAAAGGAAAAACATATCACGAACATTGCCAATAATTCTATTGGAGTTTGGGCTATATTTTGGCTTAAAAGTTGTGTAATATAGAATCCGGTTATATAGCACTACACAAATAGGGCGCGGACATTTCTAAATCCTGAAACCTTTTGATAGTCAACTGTTCCCAGTTAAGTGTTCCCTATTCCCGATTCAAGTAGCGCTATATAATATATGTTGATAATTCTATCAAGACTTACGCAAAAGATAGAATTATACACAATATGTAGGGGTTAACGGCCGTTAACCCC
>NZ_JBNHEP010000270.1:0-64748 GCF_050015995.1 Dapis brunnea BLCC-M229
TCAAGGCTTGAATCATCTAATTATTTAATTGTTTAATTATTAATTATTTCGGTAATTATAATCTAGCTAAAAGCTGACTGCTGTTTGGGCAGCATTCCACAGGAAATGCTTACCGTAACTAAAACTACAACCAATTTTTATTGAATTTAGGCAAGTTAAAACTGTCTACAATATAGTTTAGATAATTTTAATTTCTGCTTAATTATCTAAAAGTTAAGAATTATCACAGACCCTAGATAACTTTAGAGATTACTGTTTAAAATTCAACCTATATAGTTGTTTTTCTTTACTTTCAAAGTCTATGTCTAATTGCGATAATGTCAATAAAAATTTGAGCATTGAAGAAGTTTATACTTGTCCTGTCTGCTATCATGGTCAGATTTCAGCAATTACTTTAATGGATGCTTTTTCTTGTAACTTTTGTAACCATATTTTTACTGCCGATCTGGTAAAGCAATCATTGAAAATGGCAGATAGTTCTTCTCCTTTAAGTTGGAGATGGAATGGCAAAAAATGGAAAGCCGATCATCCTCAAGTAGAATGGAGTTGGGTAATCCAGTTATTAGCAGTTGGATTTGTATTATTACCAACTATATTAATAGGATTAAGTGCTTACTTTTTTCCTCCAATACCAGGTACTCCTTTATGTTGGCTACCGATTTTTTGGACGGGTTTAACTTTTCTATCTCATTTGACTATTATCGTTAATATTGTCATAGATTATTACCAGTTTCCAGTCAAGTTATACTTCAAAGCGCTGGGACGAAATTTATGGTTTTGGATTTCACCACAAAATTCTTCAATATAGTTCAATATAGTAGTTGTCATATTAATGAGGTACAGTATTTTTTTCTCTTTTGTATTCCCTAAAATCAAAAACTTGTTTATCTGACCCTTGGTGATAATTGCTATATATAGCACTACAAAAATAGTGTTAGGACGTTAATAAAATTGAAATTCTTTACAACTAATAGTTTTGAGTTGAGCTGTTTTGCTACCGCACAACTTCGTTTCGGCTGTCGCCGACATGAAAAACGTTACGGGACATGTTTGGGGAGCATTCCGTCAGGAAAAAACGCAGTTCCGACCTAGGAGGGTATCTGAATGCTGAAAGCTATAAATTTCAACATTTGAAATTGCTACATCAAATGTGATATATGAGGAATAGAAAATATCGATTTTTTTTGATTTTAAACAAGACATATTAACCAGTATTTCAATCTCAATGAGTGAAAAAAACATTCCCGATGATGTGCAATAGACAAATTGTTAGAAATCATCTTAACCAAAGATAGCATTAATTAAAACATCAGTTAAATTCATGTTTTCCAGATCGGCAATAGTAACGGTATTGCAAATGTCAAATTTAGCACCTATTGTTTGTAATTGATTATCTAATAATTTAAAAAAATTAGTCACTTCAGGTTTATTTCCTACCTGAATAAGTGAAATACCTAACTCTTCATCTTGCTGTAAATTATTAGCAGCAGAGATAATAATCTGCTTGACTCGATCGGGTTCTTCTATCTCACCTGCTGTAACAACTAAAATAGTTTCTCCATTAGGTTTTGCTATCTTCAGAGCACGTCGCTCAAAATAATTATCTATGGCATCCTTGAGAGCATCTGCTAAATTAGTTTTGCCGGAGGGTTGATTTTCCAGGAAAATTTGAGCTAAATCGGTAGATGTTACTTGGTCATATCGTTTAAAATAGTCTGAGAATAGGTAAACTGTTAGTCCATCTAAATCTAGCTTTTCACATTCACTGGCTAATCTGATAATAGAGTCTTGCATTAAATCCCATGGTCTTCTACCTGTGGGAGAGCCAGATATATACATATCGTTACTTTTGTCAATTATTAAGGTGTAATCTCGCTGTTGTATAGCAGCACCACCTTCGAGTAATGGGTCCATAAGATTAATCTCATTTATGATTGTTGACATCTAGGTTTTGACAGTCCCACCGTTAAATTAGAGATTGTAATGGGGGATTATTACTTCAGTAACATATAACTATAACCAACTCAAACAAGCTGAGTTGTACCCCCTAGATACAATCCTAATTTTTATTCATCCTATATTGAGGTAATTTTATTTAACCACAACCTAAGCAATTTTTTAACATTCTTGAAAAGACAAAGCTCGTCATATTTTTATTGCATCTAAGACTTTCACAACCTTTAGCTTTCATCTTAGAGAATATTCTCTCGAAAGTTTTTCATGTCTGTTGTCAAACTTGAGCATTAATTAATTTTAATCTCTGGCTATTTTTCTTAGCTGATATATAATTATTTTCAACTTTTGCAAATTCTCTAAGTTCTGTTTCCCATAAATATAATGCAATATTTCATTTCAAATCTTGGTAATTAGTTATTGTATGATTTAGAAGTCAGAAGAACCGAGTCATAAGTTAGAATACTGAAGATTTGATAGTGGGAATTATTTAAGAGTGTTCTCTGGAAGGTCTGGAAAATATGAAGGGAATTTTTCGATAACTGTATAACCAGATTTCATATTATCTCAAGTTTTTAAATCATTCTTGCTATTTGTAAGACTCTTTTTTCTGGCTTTATATTACTAATAAATCAAGTTAATAGATTAACAAAAATATTATTGGCTAAGTTGCCTAGTTGATTAACTAGTTTAAAATGCTAATCTCTGTGAGTATTGGTAATTTTGTCATCTAGTTTAGTTATTTTATACCAATTTCAAAATCGTCTGTAAAACTATTAAGATACTTGCGCTCTACTTAATACCATTTATACCAATTAAATTTCAGTTGTAAGATTTTAGTGGTAATTAGGAGTCAGTCCTCAGAATATAAAAGGATTTTGATTGCTCTTAATTGTTCTTAAATATCTATCAAAATCATTCCTGATTGCTATACAAAACTTTATATAGCAATTCTCACCCTTGGTGAGATACATAAGTTTTGGATTTTAGGGAACAGCTATGATACCCTGTGTCGGCGACAGATGCAAGCTGTCAGATACCGCGGGGTGCACAATACGCAAGCGGTGCTACCCCGCGACGACCTTAGAGTTAAGCGTTAGCGAAGATCCTATGCGCATAGGCAGCTCCTCTGCGCATAGGCAGTTCCTCCGGAGGAGGCAAGAGGCAAGTCGCAAGCGGTCGTTTGCGGAGCATGACCTAGGATGGGATGGCGAGGTTGCCTCGCCATATCTAATCGACCAAGAGAGGGAACGCGCACCAAGAGAGGGAACAGAGAATAGGAAATAGATAAAAATACTGTACTTCATTAATATCAGAACTGCTATATCCCTGAATTTATAATTTAAACCCCGCATCTCCCAGTTAATCCCTATGCCAATTTAACGATAGTCCTCTGGCTATATTAAAATATAGAGCTTCTTTTGCTAAATTGGTGATAGTATAAATAATTTTTTGTACTTACTTACTATTTGCCTATTGCCAAAGAAAATCTTTTTCTGCATTAGTAAAAACTTCTAAATTATGATGAAATTACAAATTTAATTTTTCTGTGAAAATTCGGGATTTGATGAGTTTGGCATTGTAGCATCTGGTTGGTAGTTGTTGGTATTTGCTCTAATTAAGTAATTTGGCTGAAATTTTCCAAGTTAATTTTCATTACTTTTAAGCTTTGAGAAAATATTTCCTTTCCGGAAAACACACCAAGTCAAATAGAAGTTAAAAAAGAGTTGTTTTGACGATTTTGTTATGGAACTAACTGAATTTTTTTAAGTCTATTTGATCTAGATACATTTGTCATCTCTGATACTAATAAGACCATGAGGAAAAAATAAAGTCCGTTTTAGTGCTGAAAAATGAAGTATAAATACATAGCTTGAGTTAATTAATCATATTTATTTTACGATTCTGTCCCTATTTTGATCGACAGAGATTTAAAAAATTTAGGTTTGTTAATCTTTTAACATAGCATAACCTAGCAAACCCTAGAAATAAATTATTTATAGATTAATTTCTCTAAGCATAAAAAAATCCAACTTCAACTTTAATCTCAATGGTCTAAACCACCTATTAGAATTCCATAGCCCCAGGATAACATCTCATCTAACTAATACTAATAAGTAAAACTATAAATAATCAAAGGATCTTAACTATGAAATCTAACTCTAAAAATTATCAACCGGATGGAAATGAGCGAGTCGATCGGAAATCCCCTCATCCTTTTTTACTAGCATTAATTTTAACTGGAATCTTAGCTGCTGAAGCATATCCAAATCTTACTGAAACAGCAATTGCTGCTGTAAAAGTTCTTCAATCTCCCCAAGTAGAGACAAATGGCAAAATTACTTCCAAAGCTGATAAGTTTGCTAATCTTTTAAAATCTGCAACAGAGACTAAAATTGAGTCTCAGACAGAAAGCTCTCCACCTTTTCTCCTAAGTAATAAATCTCTCAATCACATACTTGTTGTTAAACAAACCTCTATTAATGATAATTTTGGTGATGTGAAAAAGTTCAGTAAACCAATTCTTGACGAGGCAGAAAAACTTGCCAATCAAGCTAAAAAAATCCCTAATGATATAGTTGACGCTGTTCGCCAACATTTAGGCAGTCAAATAGGTATTGCACCTGAAACAATCAAAGTTAGTGAAGTCACTCAAGAGACTTGGCCAAATACTTGTTTGGGGTTGCCAAAAAATGATGAGCTTTGTGGACAAAGATTAGTAGAAGGTTGGCGTCTTGTCTTGTCTAATGACAAAGATCAATGGGTTTATCGTACAGACAATGGGGGACAACTGATGAGAGTAGAACCCAAAAATTCAAGATAGCTGTGAGGAATTAACAAGCTATTAGCTTTTCCTGATGGAATGCTTTGCAAACAGCTTCCACCTTTCAGTTAAACAACTAAGGGTATAGGTGTGCCACTATATTGTTCCAATTAGTGGTATGGGTTGATAGGGGATTAAAACCCCCATAATATGCTGATGATTGATAAAAGCTGACCGCTATTTCAATTAGTTAAGCAAGGATTAGATACAGATTTTCTCAGTCTATTCATTTCATCTAGTTTAACTGGGGCGGAAGGATTCGAACCTCCGAATGGCTGGACCAAAACCAGCTGCCTTACCGCTTGGCGACGCCCCATTTCGTCAACATTTAATATAATAGCACCTACATCTAGGAGTTTGTCAAGGGTTTTTTTCCATAATTTTGAAGTTTTGATTGTGAAGGAGTTATGGACTTAAATTTGATAGTAGTTATAGCGCTACGCGCAAGTCAAAAGTCAAAAGTCAAAATTTAAAATTTAAAAGTTAAAAGTAATCTCTGAGTGAGTTTTCCTAAGTTCATGGTCTGCAAACAGGATTTACCAATATCCGCGCCCTAAATAGGTAGTGCTATATAGTTGAGTCAGAAGTCATATCATGTTAGCTTGAATACTTATAATTAGGCTCTTTTGTTGGGGTTTAGCCCAGATACATATTTAGCGGGCTAGAGCAAAACTACAAACTAATACTTTTTTATAACTGATTATCCGGAATTCGTAGGTCTCCCGGAGGGGGCACATGATATCAGAAGTTAAATTATTTATTGCTGTGACTAAATTTGAGAATTTGATAATTTCCTAATACTAATAGAGAGTGCTGTAGAGTTAACAGAGAGACAGACTGAAACTCTTTAAATTATTTATTTGGGAGCTTTTGGTGTTTTGATGGGAATTTTAATGATAAATTTAGTGCCTTCTCCTAATTGTGAAGTGCATTTCAAGATACCACTATGTTTCTCAACTATAATTTGATAGCTAATAGAAAGACCAAGACCTGTTCCTTTTCCTACTGGCTTAGTGGTAAAGAATGGATCGAAAACTTGATTAATTAAATTTTCTTTCATTCCAGGGCCATTATCTTGAAAATATATTGTAGCATATTTGAGATTAGATTCTGCTTCTGGTTCTTCAGAGTCTAACTGGGTAGTAATTTTAATTATCCTTGGTTTCGGTTTACCTTCAAGGGCATCAATAGAATTAGCAATAATATTCATAAAGACTTGGTTGAGTTGCCCTGGATAGCACTCTACCTTGGGCAAACTATCGTACTCTTTGACAATCTCAATTCCAGAATCTTTCCCCTTTGACCTAATCCGGTTGTCTAAAATTAGCAAGGTACTATCAATACCTTCATGGATATCTACTATTTTTTTGTCTGCTTCGTCTAAACGAGAGAAGTTTCTTAATGATAGAACTATTTGACGAATACGTTTGGTTCCCATCTCCATTGAAGACAGAATATTGGGTAAGTCTTCTATTAAAAAGTCTAACTCTATATCTTCAGTTTTGTTCTCAATTTCTGCTACAGGATCTGGGTAATACTTTTGATAAAGGTTTAACAATTCGAGAATGTCTCTTGTATAATTTTTAAGGTAGGTGAGATTGCCGTGAATAAAATTGACAGGATTATTAATTTCATGGGCAACCCCTGCTACTGTTTGACCAAGAGATGACATTTTTTCTTGTTGAATTAACTGAGCTTCTTTTTGCTTTAGGTTCTTTAAAGCTTCACTGAGTTGATGAGCTTGAGTTTGCGCTGCTAAAGCTGCTGCACGGGTTTGAGCATAAAGTTCTGCTTGGTCAATGGCGATCGCTAATTGGTCTACTACTGCTTTGAGTAATTCAACTTCCCTTTCTTTCCAAGGTCGATGACTACTATATTGGTTACAGACAACTCCTCCCATTTGACCGGAACGAGTTTGCAATGGTAACAATAATGTAGATTTCACTCCCAACTTTTGCAGATATTGCTGCATTTGTGTAAGCTGATTGTGATTGACTGTTTCTATATTGTCAAGTTGTAAAATTTCACGATTCCGAATTTTATTTGATAAAATTGTTATGTGTTCGCTGGAATATTCTGGGGTTTGAACTGATATTTTAGGGTTAGAAGCTTCATGGGTGATGGCAATGCTAGTAATTTGAGCAGATAAGCACCAAATGAAGTAGCATTGGTCAATTTGTAAGAGGTTTCTAATTTCTGTAACTGCAGTTCCTAATATCTTGTCAATATCTAGGGAATCTCTAATTTGACTGGCGAGGCGAAATAGTAAAGCTTCTCGGTTACTTAATAGTTGTTCTTGAGTTCTAACTCTGTCTATTGCAGTAGCGATCGCACTAGCCACCCAAGTCAGTACGTCTCTAGCTGACCCTGTAAGACTTTTGTGACTCCATACACACATTACCCCAACAATTCGACTATCTAAGGTCATTATAGTAAAATTATTTGTCTGTATTTGCTGTTCGTTATTAGAGTTAACTTTTGAGTTTAGAACTTGAGAAGTTAAGATGCTTTTTGGGGTAAGTAATTCTTCTTGATATTCTATGTCTAATTTTAAGTTTTTGCTGGATAATGCTTGTAATTCTAGTTGACTGGTTTGAGTATTAATAGTCCATATTCCTGAACCAATAACATCTAATTCTGCGACTATCGCTTTTACAGAATGTTGGAGAATATCGCTGAGGGAACTTCCTGCTCCGAGTGCTACTCCCACTTCAGCTTCTAGAGTTGATAAACTTGCTCGCTCTAGCAAAGCTGCTTCTGCACGTTTTCTCTCTGTGATGTCTCGTGAAACTGCGACTAATTCTATAACTTTACCTGTTTCTGGGTCTTGAATTTTTTGACAAGTGGTTTCAAACCAGATGTAAGAGCTATTTTTATGGCGTAGTCGATGAGTGAAGGTGTATCCTTCCTGTTGTTTAGAGATATTAGTTTCATATAGTTTTCGATCTGCTGTGTGCAATAGATCGTATATACAGTTTCCCACTAATTCATCTGGTTCGTATCCAAGGAGATGACGACATGCGGCAGAAGCAAACAAATATATACCTTCTGAGGTTTGCTTAGAAATTAGGTCAGTTGAATGATTAGTAAGGAGTCGATAACGTGCTTCACTGTCTCGCAGCGCTTCTTCTGCTTGTTTTGTTTGGGTAATATCTGTTTGGATACCAATAAAGTTGGTTACACGACCATCATTATCTCTAACTGGAGATATTGCTAATTCGTTCCAAAATGGAGTACCATTTTTGCGGTAATTTTTGACAACTACTAAGCAATTTGTTTCTGATTTTATGGCTTGGCGAATTTGAGATAATGCGACAGGATCGGTGTCAGCACCTTGTAAAAATCTACAGTTTTTTCCTAATATTTCTTGAGTTGAATAGCCTGTAATTTTTTCAAAGGCAGGGTTACAGTAAATAATTGGATTATGAGGATGGGTATTGTCAGTAATTACTATGCCATTGTTGCTAGCTGATATCGCTCTTTCTAGCAGCAGTAGTGTTTTTTCTTCTGGATGGGCGTCAACTATTTCTTGTAATTTGATAAACTTTCCACTAAAACTATAGACCTTTCTTTGTAATTCTACTTGATTACTGATATGAAGACTTAGTTTTTTTAATAGTTTTTGACATTTTTCTGTTAAGCTTCTGGATACATAGTCCATTAATGATAAAATGCCGATTTGTTTGCCATTAATATTAATGGAAATTCCCACATAAAACCTGATTTTTGGTTCTGATACTACTAAGGTATGATTTGCGATTCTTTCATCTGCTAATGTATCGGATATAATCAATAATTTGGCTTCTTTTTTCTGTAATTTGGTTTGGTTTTTTTCTGAGGAGCCTAGAATTACTTCTACAAAATTTAGGTATCTATCCTTGTTATTATTAATACCTGTTTGAGATTTTAACCAAAGGTAGTTAGAATCTCTAAAGCTAATGAATGCAATTGGAGTTTCAGCTATATATGCTGCTAACTCTGCCATTTCTAGAAAGGAAGTTTCGGTAGCTAATACCTGATATAATGATTTTACTTCCATTTTATTTACCTTCCTTAGTTTAAACTTTTATTCTTTATGATTCAATAATTCGGTAGTGCCCTATTATTTGAGAATATAATCTTGAATATATTAACAACTTTAAAATTTATCAAACTATCTTGCTTTATTATAGGATCATAGCATAAACTAAAATTAGTTAACTACAAACCAAGCTTATAGCTTATTTGCAGTTATAAAGGAGTAAATTAATACCTATAATTTTCTTAGAATAAGGCAGAGATATTTAAGGTGTTTACTCATGGACAAAGGGGGACTAAGTTTAGGTAAGAATATGTCGGAAACTAAAAGTATAAAAAAGACTATCTTGGCAGTAGATGATAGTAAGGTTATGCATGAGATGATCAGACAAGTTTTGGGTCAAAAATATAGGGTGTTAGTAGCAGATAATGCTGTGGATGGGTTGTCAATGATTTACCATGAGCAAGTCGCTGTTCAGTTACTAGATGTTTCGATGCCTGGTATAGATGGTTTGGAACTATGTCGTACAGTACGCAGCATTCCTCAATTTCCAACTTTACCAATTATTATGTTAACAGCCAGAGATAGTTCTTTTGATAAAGTTCAAGGACATTTAGCTGGTGCGACAGAATATCTGACTAAACCTTTTGATGCAGAAAAGTTAAATCAGCTAATTAGTAGTTTTTTGAATTAATTTTAAGTAAACATCAACAACAATTAAGAGGGGAAAACATACAGCAGTTTTATACTTGATGAAGTACATATATTTATAGTTTTAGGGAGATTGGGAACAGGCAAAAAATATCTATTCTATCAATCGAACCACATTAACCTGGAATCTACTTTCAAGAATTGATAATAGATAATTACCTCTCGTTGAAACCGTACTGGATTGAACCCTGGTGGAAATATCCTAGCACTTTTCTTCCGTTAACTTAATTTTTTAATTACATCTTTGTAAACAAGATATCAAGGCTTAAACCAATGGGATGAATTGACACTTATCGCAAATAGCAAAGGTCCTCACTCTTTGAGAATTAGCTATATTTTAATCAATCTTATCAAACTATAGACTTTAGCTCTGTACTAACTTCATTAAATTGTTGAATCCCTTGTTGAATTTGCCCTAAACCACTCGCTGTTTCTTGCGCCCCTGTATTCAATTCATTCATCGCATCTACATACTTGCTTAATAGTGATCGCTTCCTGTTTAACATTAAGAGATATTTGCTGATTATTTAACACCACATTATTAATTTAATCTTTAACACCATTAAAAGCTGCTCCTATTTGTTGAGCAATTTTTACTCCTAATTCTACATTTTTTGTACCTGCTTCTGTTGCCATGACTGTAGAATTAATTGATGTTTGAATATCAACAACTAATGTATAGATTTTCTCTGCTGACTTTCTACTTTCATCAGCTAATCTACGAATTTTACTAGCAACAAAAGCAAAACTTTTACCATGTTCCCTCTAACCTCTACCTTCTTCCTTACTTAATATATTACTAATGCTACCCGACATAATATAAAAGAGAATATAGAACACTGGAGTCACTGAATAGTTATGAGAGCCTTACTATTTTATGACTACCAAATTACATAACTTATATTCAATTCCTACTCTGACTTTAACTATTGAATATTAAACATCTCCAGCATAGACCTCCGGCAAAAATAATCAACCAATACTAATATAGTCTCAGATTAAATCCAGTAGTATTGGTATTATAAAACGGTATAGAAACCAGGTTTGCACAAGCAGATGTCAAGATTGTAGGACATCTAATACTTTCCCCGGTTTCTTATCAGGTTTCTGGTCAAGAAGTCTCTTGACTTTTTAAATTTAATTAAGCTGGATAAATACGCAAACGTCGGTTAGGTTCGTCTCCAAAACTAGCAGACTTCAAGCGATAATGCTCAACCAATTCATGCTGCATCTTACGCACCTTCGGAGACCGTGGCAAAAGTTCAACAGGTTGCCCTTTCGGAATCACAATTTGCTCCACCGCTAACCGTGTTTCTTCCAACGCCTCCATCTCATCTTCTGAAGCTGAAGCAGCAAACAAATTCAAATCAGCAAACTCAGGAGTAGCAGGATCTTCCATATCCAATAACCGTCGCAACGCCTTAGCAATTTGAGGCAAACCACTATTCTTAATCACATGAATAGGTACATGACGAGTCTTCGCTGCATGACGTAACTTAGATTGTTTCCGGGTGTGCGATCGCAAAGCCAAAACTACATCTGCACTATCAATATCCTTAGTTAAAACCACAGGCAAACCCAAAGTAGTAATCACCTGTTCCATTTGATGACGTGGAATAGCATAAGGATAGATATGCAAAGGCAAATCTTCACCATTTGGCCCCGTATCTTTAGCTTCCCAACCTCCTCCTGTGCCATGAGAAAACATCCCTTTCCCAGATAAAGACTCATCCAACAACTGTTCAAAAGACTTTGCTTCAGAAAACTCTGCTGGTTGACTAATTTGACCTGTATTCGGCAACGGCATCATATAACCAGAATCCCGAAAACCACCACCCGAAGTCAACATTTCCCCCGACTGTCCGAGTAACGCCCCTGCATTACGATTAACACCCCCACCCAATCCAGGGGTACTGTTCAACTCTCGTTTAATCTTCACCTCACCAGTATCATCCATAGTCCTCACCTGTGGATTAGGTTTTTGCCCCCGCAGCAAAGCATCAACAGTATCAGCAACCTGCTCGTGAACTACCCAACGATGCCTTTCGAGCATTTCCACAGCAATTTCAAAAGTCGGGGGTGCCTTACGTTCCAAAACCGTCTTTTGAGAACCCCGCCGTCGTGCCTCATCATCTCCCAAAGTTACAGCCTGAATACCCCCGATCAGATCGGATAAAGTTGGATTTTTTACCAAATTTTCAATCTGATTTCCATGAGCAGTACCCACCAACTGCACGCCACGTTCTGCAATTGTTCTCGCTGCCAGAGCTTCCAATTCTGTGCCAATCTCATCAATCACAATCACTTCTGGCGTATGGTTTTCCACCGCCTCAATCATTACTCGATGCTGTTCTTCGGGAGTAGCAACCTGCATCCGTCGGGCACGACCAATAGCAGGGTGAGGAACATCTCCATCTCCAGCAATTTCATTAGAAGTATCAATAATTACGACCCGTTTTTCTAATTCATCAGCAAGCACCCGCGCAATTTCTCGTAGTGCCGTTGTTTTTCCTACACCGGGGCGACCAAGCATCAAAATTGACCTTCCCGTTTCCACGAGTTCGCGAATCATAGTAATTGTGCCAAATACTGCCCGCCCCACTCGGCAAGTCAAACCAATAACTTCTCCAGTGCGGTTGCGCATAGCGCTAATTCGGTGTAGCGTCTGCTCAATACCTGCTCGATTATCACTGCTAAAATTGCCAATTCGTTCTATAGAATAACTAAGGTCTTTTCTCGAAACAGGAATTTCCCCCAAATATTCTGCGTGGGATGGAAAACGAGCTTCTGGGAGACGACCCAGATCCATCACAATTTCAATCAGATGATTTCGCTCTTGATGCTGCTGTAGGGGCCGTCTGATTTGCTCCGGCACAATTTCTAATAATCTATAAAGGTCGTCTGTAATGTGCATGCTTTGTTTAAAGTGACTTTATCTACTGGGTGATAAAAGAGATGAATGAGAGGCAAAAACTGAAACCTTGGTTTATGAAAGCTGACATTAATTCAGACTCTTGCCTATCTCCAATCTTTTAATTTGGGAAACTAGAGAATTAGCTAAACTGACAGTTTCCCAAAGAATTTCTGGTACAGTTTCTAGCTTTGTTAGTTGAGAGTTTTGACTCTGGTTTTGATTAACGTCTTTGGTATATTCAATTGCCTTGAGTTGTGATTTGTGCATTTTTTCTAATTTTTCCAAAATTGGTGACAACAGAACACGGGCATAGCTACCATAAGCTACACCAGCAACAAATTTATTTTCTGAAATGGGAGTATTTAAATTATTGGTGGGGTCTTTGTCTTGTTCCTGGTTCTTATTTGCTAGCAAACCAGCAGCCATTAGCTTGGCTATGGTATAATTATTTGTACCACCTGCTAGTTGTACATACCCTGGTAATCCTGCATCTAGCACCTTTTGACTCAATTTAATTGTAGCTACAGTAGTACCTGCCCCAATGTCTCCACTCATTGGCTTACCATCAGTTTGCCAAATTAGGGCACAGGGAAGAGGAGAGATAATTTCATACAGACTGTATAAATATTCTATTAGCCCTTCCCCATCTGGGCAACTAATTGCTATTAGTTTTAATTCATTTACCCAAGGTTTTATACTTTTCCAGAGTCGCTGAAAATCAGTTTCTCTTCCCACTTGAGTATGAATTTCTATAGCATCTACACCAGTCGGTAATACTAATGATGCAATAGAACTAGGAGTAGATACATAAGAGCGAGCCTGTATTAGTTGATTAGGACATACAGACAAACACCTGCCACAACCGTAGCAAAGTTCATCTATCACTCCTGAATAGTCAGGTCTTACACCATCTCTATTTTCAGAAAAAACTATAGCTTCTGCCGGACATACTTTCTCACAAGGTCGCCAACAGTCTGTGGGGCAAATGGTAGGATCAAACTCAGCTTTCCGAAAATGAGGATCTTCTCCATCATTGATGCTGACCATTATCCATGGCCTTGCTTGGTAGTCAAATCCCTGATGTTTCGCCCAAGACTTGAGCTGAGACGCAACTTTTACCGCCTCTTTCGCCGCAGCGATCGCCGCTGGGTCTGCAGCCACATCAATACAATCTGCACCTGCCAAAGTATAAGCTAATGTTAAATTTCTCACCGTTGGCAGGTGTTGAAAGCTGGCCCCACAGATCAACTTAAACCAGTGGCCTTCTTTTAGGGAATTTAAAGGATAGTAGCGTTCTCTCACGCTTATATGGTAGCTTTTAGCTGAAAAAATCGAGGTACATTTTTTTTAGGTGAAGTACCGCTCAACTAAACTTACTCAAAGGTCTGAAAGTCTAGTTATTCGTAGTGGCTCGACCACCACAGGGTTAAACGGCAAACCCTTTATTCCTTGGTCAAAGACATCAGGAATTACTTTTTTAATAGTAATTAAATCATTGAGGCACAGAGTGGCAAGTTGGATAAAGGCAATACACAGATTGAAAAATACTCCAACATATCCTATCTCCCTATCTCCCCAAGAATGTCCTCGATTAAACCTTTGAGCCACGGAGTAGGAAGTGGGATAGAGGCAATACACCGAAAAGATTGAAAAATACTCCCCTATTCCCCTACTCCCTAGGCAGGCACCAAAGTATTTTGAAGTGGTGTCCACCTAAAGAAGCGATCGCCACCCATTTCCACTATGACCTTTACTCGTGGTTCTGACTTAGGTAGGGCAGTTAAATACTCAATTTCTTGACTAGATAGAATCTGACCTTCTATAATCCACAGAACCAAACCCTTAGCCTTGGGTGGTAAGTGTTCCAATTTATAGCTCACAATTGGTGGTACATAGTAGACATAGCCAACCGCTGCACCACTTCCCAGACTTTTCTTACCTAAGTGAGGAGGTCTTACTCCATGTACCCCTGTGAGATACATGGCCAAATCCCCTAGTCCTCTGGCAGTAATATTGTGAGTTACATAGCCAGAAGCTCTTAAACGACGTTGATAACGCCCTTCAAATCCTCCTTCCAAAGGAACATAAACGGCCAAAGATCCAGACTTCTCTAAATCTCGAATCATTCCTCGACCAGTTGTAATCAGTGCCATGCTTAATCTTGTCCCTAATTCTTAGATCCTAGCTGATTATATTTGGTCTATATTATAGTTCCTTAAACCAAAGATACTTGTGTTCCTAACAACTTCAAAAAAAAATTATTTCAACCTCTAGACAAGTACTAGTAAATAATATACAATAATATATTGTCGCTGAAAAAAAGGTTTATTTGGCCTTAAGATCGTTAACTGCCTATTTAAAGCTTAAGCAAAAATAGGATTACTTCTTATTGGGCAGTCAGTTCGATCCTGAAAGTTTTATTTCAACGTTGGTTGAAGACCCGCGCTCTCCCGTTGGCGGAGCCTAGCGGCAGCTATTAGGGGAGCGTCGTCCGCTAAAACCAATCAATGTTGTGCTTTTTACGATAGTATGCTACTGTAAGTAGGTTAAGGCTGCTGGGCTAGCAGTGTCAGTCTGTGGAGCGACCGTAAGACCGAAAAAAGGTTTGGCCTTTGAGGCAGGTGCATTGAAGCAGAAAACCCCTATCAGTGATGTTAGGGAATCCTGAGTTGTCGCGTAAGCGCAAAGTCGAGAGGATGTCAATAGTTAGTGACTATTAACAGATGATGGAACGGATACTGAGTAGCAAGCTACTCAAGTCCTAGCGACCATAGAATCAGAATTAGATAAATCTAAAGATGAAAAGCTAAAAAAAATAATAGCGTAGCAACATAAGTAAATGTCGTCTTCAATAGACGATAAAAATTTGTCTTGCTAAGTATTAAATCCTGAATTTATCTAAAATCAACGACTTTAAAATTAGGGAAAAAAATAAGTATAATCCTGAATGTATTTTTTAATGAATATTTGATTCAGTATTCATGCCAAAGTGATTGATACATTTTGTTTCAAAAGTCAAACCAATACCAAGCAAATCAAGCCTAAGTTTAGTATTGACTATTCAGGAGAAATCAAAATAAACAGTCTATATTAATCTATATATTTAGATATAGTATGATTTGTGATATGGCTATAAATTTTTTGTCATTGAATAATAAAAATGACGATTTATTTCAATTAATAAATATTGTTGTAGTGCATAAAAAATAAAGGAGAGCGACAGTGGTAGTTGGTATCCTTGGCACAAAACTAGGCATGACACAAGTATTTGAAGCTGAAACTGGAAAAGCAATTCCTGTAACAGTCGTTCAAGCCGGACCATGTGTAGTTACCCAGATCAAAACTGAACAAACAGATGGTTATACTGCAGTTCAAATTGGATATGGTGAAGCCAAAAATAAAACCCGTAAACTAAATACAAAAGAACCAAAAGAAGTTAATAAGTATTTAACCAATGCTCAACAAGGTCATTTGGTAAAATCAGGCGGTACTCCTTTACGTCATCTACGAGAATACAGAGTAGATAATACAGGTAACTTTGAATTAGGTCAACAAATAAAAGTCGATCTATTTGAAGCAGGTCAACTTGTTGATGTGACAGGAAAAAGTATCGGAAAAGGCTTTGCAGGTTATCAAAAACGTCATAACTTTAGACGTGGACCAATGGCTCACGGTTCCAAAAACCACCGTTTACCAGGTTCCACAGGTCCAGGAACAACTCCAGGACGTGTTTATCCAGGTAAGAAAATGGCAGGGCAGTTAGGAAACGTGCGAGTCACTACTAGAAAACTCAAAGTAGTAAGAATAGATAATGAACGTAACTTATTGCTAATTACAGGAAGTATTCCTGGTAAACCAGGTACATTAGTTAGTATTGCTCCAGCAAACATAGTAGGTCAAAAATAGATAAAATTTTTGAGAAAAAAGCTGAGTAACTGCTGAGTAACTAAAGATATAGAGAAATAAAGATGGTTAATTGTGTCATAAAAAACTGGCAAGGTGAAGAAACAGGGGAAGCAACTCTGAACTTACGAGTAGCGAAAGAAGAAAGTGCTGCTCATATTGTGCACAGGTCTCTAAGACTACAAATGGCAAATAACCGCCAGGGAACAGCTAGTACCAAAACAAGATCGGAAGTTAGAGGTGGTGGTCGTAAACCTTGGCGACAAAAAGGAACAGGTAGAGCAAGAGCAGGTTCGATCCGTTCACCCCTATGGCGTGGTGGTGGTGTAATTTTTGGTCCTAAACCAAGAGACTATTCCCACAAAATGAACCGTAAGGAGAAACGTCTAGCACTAAGCACTGCTTTCCAAAGTCGCTCAGAAGACTTAATAGTTATAGAAGAGTTTGCCGAACAATTCCCAAAACCAAAAACAAAAGAATTGGTGCAGGCGATCGCTCGCTGGGGAGTAGATACAGAAGCAAAAATTCTGTTGGTTTTACCAGAGAAACAAGAAAACGTCTATTTATCAGGTCGTAACGTTGCCAAGCTGAAAATAATCCTAGCTAACAATTTGAATATTTACGATATTCTAGCAGCAGACAAAATTATAGCAACTGCAACAGCAATTGCCAAAATTCAGGAGGTCTACGGAGATGAAACTTGATTCACGAGACTTAGTAGATATTATTAAAAACCCAGTTGTTACAGAAAAAGCTACTAGGTTAATGGAGCTAAATCAATATACATTTGATGTAGATCCAAGGGCAACAAAGCCAATGATTAAAGAAGTAATTGAGCAGTTATTTGAGGTAAAAGTAACAGGTATAAATACCCTAAACTTACCAAGAAAAAAACGCAGAGTAGGCAAATTCATGGGTTTTAAACCTCGATATAAAAGAGCTATTGTAACCCTAGAAGATGGGGAACCAATTAGGAAAGTTCTGTTCCCAGACCTATAAAAAAATCTCAAATCAATTTCAAGTAATTAATCTGTAAAATATATTGGCATAGAGCATAAATTATGGGTATTCGTTCCTACCGACCCTATACTCCAAGTACCCGAGAACATAGTGTTTCCGACTTCGCGGAAGTAACTCGCTCGACACCAGAAAAATCTCTGGTAAAATTCAAACATCGAAAAAAGGGTCGTAATAACCGTGGTGTAATAACCTGTCGTCACAGAGGTGGAGGCAGTAAAAAACTATATCGTGTTATCGACTTCCATCGTAACAAATTTAATATTCCAGCTAAAGTAGCAGCAATTGAATACGATCCTAACCGGAACGCCAGAATAGCACTTCTACATTATCAAGATGGAGAAAAACGCTATATCCTACATCCCGTGGGATTAAAAGTTGGTGCAATAATTACCGCTGGGATCAACGCTCCACTAGAAATTGGTAACGCCTTACCTCTAAGTAAAATTCCCTTGGGTACAGATGTTCATAATATAGAACTCGTCCCTGGCAAAGGAGGACAAATGGCGCGTTCTGCTGGTGCTGTAGCTCAAGTAGTAGCGAAAGAAGGTGAGTATGTAACAATCAAACTCCCCTCTGGTGAACGACGTAAAGTCAGAGCAAGCTGCTACGCAACTCTAGGCCAAATAGGCAATATTGAGCATAGGAATATTAGTCTAGGTAAAGCAGGCCGTAATCGTTGGAAAGGCAAGAGACCAACCGTTAGAGGTAGTGTGATGAACCCAGTAGATCACCCTCATGGTGGTGGTGAAGGTCGGGCACCAGTTGGTAGAAGCGGACCTGTTACTCCTTGGGGTAAACCAGCATTGGGTATGAAAACTCGTAAGAAGAAAAAACAGAGTGATGCTTTAATCGTACAACGTCGGCGTAAATCCTCCAAACGAGGCAAAGGTGGTAGACAGGGCTAAAACTTGTTTGTGGTTAATTGCCGATCGAAGCAAAATCTTGGGTATCAACTTTAATCATTCCCACAGCAAAGAAGTTTGGAAACTCTTGTTAACTTCTCGAATTTTAATTGTATTAAATCAACCATAAATTCAATTATGTCTCGTTCATTAAAAAAAGGACCATTTATCGCAGATCATCTGTTGAAAAAAATAGAAGCTTTAAACGCTAAAAATGAAAAACAGGTAATTAAAACTTGGTCAAGAGCTTCAACCATTATTCCTGATATGGTTGGTCATACGATCGGGGTACACAATGGACGTCAGCACGTTCCTGTTTTCATCTCCGATCAGATGGTAGGTCATAAATTAGGTGAATTTGCACCGACTAGGACATATCGGGGTCACGGTTCAGATAGAAAGTCAAAAAGATAAATTCAAATTTGGAATTGATAAGTGGAGAAAGGTATGCCTGTAGATACCAGTACAGAAGTAAAAGCAATAGCCCGTTATATCCGAATGTCCCCGTTTAAAGTACGGCGGGTACTTGACCAAATTCGTGGCATTTCTTACCGGGAAGCATTAATCATCCTGGAATTTATGCCATACCGAGCCTGTGTTCCAATTCGTAAAGTATTACGTTCAGCAGCAGCAAATGCGGAGCATAACCAAGGAATAGATCCAGAAACCTTAGTTATATCCAAAGCTTTTGCCGATCAAGGGCCTTGCTTGCCACGTTATCGACCCCGTGCTCAAGGTCGTGCTTACAAAATTCGTAAGCCTACTTGTCATATTACAGTGGCAGTTGCTTCTGTAGTTGATTAAGTAAGCTGAGGAATTTAATCGATTAAATTAAAACATTCGATAAAGATTAATGGGACAAAAAATACATCCAATTGGTTTTAGACTAGGTGTTACCCAAGAGCATCGCTCTTGCTGGTACGCTGATGCTAAGAACTACCCAGACCTGTTGCAAGAAGACCACAAAATCCGTAAATACGTGAAGGAAACTCTTGCTAATGCAGGCATCTCTCAAATCAGAATTGAGAGGAAAGCAGAGCAGATTGATTTAGAAGTTAGCACCGCTAGACCAGGTGTGGTAGTAGGTCGAGGTGGTGCAGGGATTGATTCTTTGAGGGTGGGCTTACAAAAACTTTTGGGTAGCAACCGTCAAATCAGAATCAATGTTGTTGAAGTCACAAAAGTAGACACTGATGCCATGCTCATTGGTGAATACATCGCTCAACAACTAGAGAAAAGGGTATCTTTTCGCCGAGTTGTACGTCAAGCTATAACTAGAGCGCAAAAAGCTGGTGTAGAAGGCATTAAAGTACAAGTTAGTGGAAGAGTCAACGGAGCAGAAATTGCTCGGACTGAGGTGACAAGAGAAGGTAGTGTACCCTTACATACATTGAGAGCTGATATTGATTATGCCTATTGTACTGCTAAAACAATTTACGGTATTCTCGGTATTAAAGTTTGGATTTTTAAAGGAGAAATAATTCCTGGTCAAGAAGAAATTGCCAATGCTCAAGAAAGGCAACCAAAACGTAGACAACAAAAACGTCGTCAACAATATGAAGACAGGTCGAACGAAGGGTGAATTTCAGGGAATTGAGAATTCTTACTGTGACTATATTTTTTCGTAAAGTCTAGTTAACTACCCTGGAGAACTCTATATCAAACAATCAAAATAGTAGACTATGTTAAGTCCTAAAAGAACGAAATTCCGGAAACAGCAACGCGGACGGATGAGAGGTAATGCAAATAGTGGTAATACCATTGCCTTCGGACAATATGCACTCCAAGCATTAGAACCTTCTTGGATTACTTCCCGTCAAATAGAAGCTGCTCGTCGTGCCATGACTCGTTATATCCGTAGGGGTGGTAAAATTTGGATTCGTGTATTTCCAGATAAACCAGTCACAATGCGAGCAGCAGAAACTCGTATGGGTTCTGGTAAAGGTGCCCCTGAATACTGGGTTGCAGTGGTCAAACCAGGTCGTATAATGTTTGAGTTGGGCGGGGTGGCAGAAGAAATAGCTCGCGAAGCTATGCGCTTGGCATCATTTAAATTGCCAATTAAGACAAAATTTATTGTACGCGAGGAGGATTAGTTTATGCCTTTCCCGAAAATAGCAGAAGTTAGGGAATTGAGTGATGAAGAACTAGCTGCTGAAATAGTTAAAATTAAGCGAGACTTGTTCGATTTACGCATCCTCAAAGCTACAGGAAGAATGGAAAAACCACACCTGTTCAAGCATAACCGCCATCGATTGGCTCAGTTATTAACAATAGAAAAAGAACGGGAATTAGCTAAAGAAGCAGAACCTTCTACTACCGTTGAAACAGTAGAAAACCCTGAGTAAAAATCAAAAAATAATAGGTGTTACAGTTAGTAAAATATTTATTGTTAACACTTCTATAAGAATTTTATTTATAGGGTAAAAATAAAGAACACTTTTAACTCATAAAATAGAGAAATGCGGTCGGCTTGACCGTCAATGCTTGTGGATGAGTAACCGCCGACGGTCTCAGTAGAAGCAGGAAGTAAACATTAATATGTCAGTTTGTGACGTTTTATATTGGTTTTATTAAGCAGAAGGAATTTTATTAAGCAGAAGGAAAATTATGGCAGCAAAAGAAAGAGTGGGGGTAGTTGTCAGCAACAAAATGGACAAAACAATAGTAGTGGCAATAGAAAACCGCTCTGCTCACCCTAGGTATGGTAAAACAGTTGTTAAAACTAAAAAATATAAAGCTCACGACGAGGAAAATAAATGTAACGAAGGCGATCGCGTTCGGATTACAGAAACTCGCCCGATGAGTCGTACTAAACGTTGGCAACTTACTGAAATAATTAGTTCTAAGGTTAGTTGATGTGATGGTTGGTTTTATTAGTCTTAGTAAAAGTATTGAAACTATTAAAGTTAACAACATTAAAATCCCAACTAAACTTAAGAAATAAAATTGGTTTGGCATAAACATCTAGAAATTTCAGAAAAACCACCATGATTCAACAAGAAACTGTATTAAATGTCGCTGATAATAGCGGTGCCCGCAAAATAATGTGCATCCGTGTAATCGGTGGTGGAAATCGTCGCTATGCACGCATAGGTGATGTAATTATAGGTGTAGTTAAAGACGCATCTCCTAATATGGCTGTGAAAAAGTCAGATGTAGTTAGAGCTGTTGTTGTTCGCACTAAAAAAGGTCTGCGCCGAGATAGTGGTATGAGCATTAGGTTTGACGATAACGCAGCAGTGATCATTAACCAGGATGGCAACCCACGTGGGACTCGTGTTTTTGGCCCAGTGGCTCGTGAATTACGAGACAAAAATTTTACTAAAATTGTATCCCTAGCACCGGAGGTACTGTAATGTCTAGAAAGAAAAAACCCTTGATGACCGCCAGGGGAAAACCTGTACGCTATAAAATTCACGTTAAGAAAGGTGACACAGTTCAAGTAATTGCTGGAAAAGATAAAGGTAAGGTAGGTGAGATCCTCCAGGTATTGCCGAAAATCAGTAAAGTGGTAGTTAAAGATGTTAACGTCAAAACAAAGCACGTTAAACCTCAGCAAGAAGGAGAATCAGGTAAAATTGTCACTGTTGAAGCTCCAATTCATAGTTCTAACGTGATGCTCTATTCTACCAAAGAAAAAGTAGCTAGTCGTATTTGTTATACATTTACAGAGGACGGTCGTAAAGTACGAAAGCTCAAAAAAACAGGAGAAATTATTGATTAAACCCAAGTAAATTCTTCAACTAATAAGCAAAATTATGGCAGAAAGACTAAAGAAATATTACCATGAAAAAATTGTTCCTAAACTGATGGAGCAATTTAAGTATAAAAATATTCACCAAGTACCAAAACTGGTAAAAGTAACAGTTAATCGTGGTTTAGGGGAAGCATCTCAAAATGCCAAAGCCTTAGATTCATCCATGAAGGAAATGGCTACAATTACAGGTCAAAAACCAGTAGTAACTAGGGCAAAGAAAGCCATCGCTGGCTTTAAAATTCGTCAAGGAATGCCAGTAGGAGTTATGGTCACTCTACGTTCTGGAAGAATGTATGAATTTCTAGATCGACTAATTAATTTATCATTACCTAGAATTAGAGATTTTCGAGGCATAAATCCTAAAAGCTTTGATGGTCGAGGCAATTACAGCTTGGGCATCAAAGAACAACTGATTTTTCCAGAAATAGAATATGACAGTATCGATCAAATTCGAGGAATGGACATTTCAATTATTACCACAGCTAATAGTGATGAAGAAGGCCGTGCCCTACTTAAAGAAATGGGAATGCCCTTCCAGAGTAATTAACTAAAGTAGTTAAAGAAAAGGGGAAAAAATGGCGGCTAACGACACAATATCAGATATGTTGACGCGAATTCGCAACTCTTGCATGGCGCAACATACAACAACAAAAGTTCCAGCAACAAAGATGACTCGCAGTATTGCCAAAGTCTTGAAAGAAGAAGGCTTTATTGGTGAAATTGAACAGGAAGGCGAAGGTATTAAGACATACTTAGTAATTTCTTTAAAATACAAAGGAAAAAATCGCCAACCTATCATTAGATATTTGAAGCGAGTTAGTAAACCAGGACTCCGGGTTTATAAAAATCGTAAAGAATTACCACGGGTTTTAGGTGGAATAGGAATAGCTATTATTTCTACATCTAGTGGAATTATGACTGATAGAGAAGCTAGAAAAAGAGGCATCGGCGGAGAAGTTCTTTGCTATGTTTGGTAATGTAATTAAGGAGTCAGGACTCAGGAGTCAGGAGACAGAATGGAAAAAGGAGTCAGGATTAGGGACGTTGCATGGAACGTCTGGACAGGAGCCAGGAGCGAGAAGATAAGATCATTCCTGGTTGCTATATTCATCAAGAAAAAAAAACATCTAGCAACCTAATATAAAAAGAAGTTATGTCAAGAATTGGTAAACTTCCAATCCCAATACCGAAGAAAGTAACCATTACCATTGAGGGTCAAAAAGTAACAGTAAAAGGTCCTAAAGGTGAACTTTCTAGGGTATTGCCACCTGAGATAGCAGTGGAACAACAAGAAGAAACTATCATTGTTAAACCACAAAATGATTCTCGCCGGGCACGTCAGCGATATGGTCTTTGTCGCAGCCTGGTTGCCAATATGGTCGAAGGTGTATCTAAAGGATATGAAAAGCGACTATTGATTCAAGGTGTAGGTTATCGTGCCCAAGTTCAAGGCAAGACTTTGATATTAAACGTGGGTTACAGTAAGCCAGTCGAAATGCCTGCTCCTGAAGGTATTCAGATGGCGGTAGAAAATAATACCAACGTAATTGTTAATGGTATCAATAAAGAATTGGTGGGAAATACAGCAGCACGAATTCGTGCTGTTCGTCCACCAGAAGTATATAAGGGTAAAGGCATTCGTTATGCCGGAGAAATGATTAAACTAAAAGCGGGTAAGTCAGGTAAAAAATAAACAATGAAATACACTCGTCAAGATTCAATTAGAAAGCGACATCGCCGAGTCCGAAAAAAGGTGTCTGGAACACCAGAACGTCCTAGGTTATCAGTATTTCGCTCAAATATGCATATCTATGCACAAGTAATTGATGATACTAAACAGCATACCTTGGTTGCAGCCTCAACTGTAGAACCAGAAGTAAAATCAAATGTTAAATCAGGCTCTAACTGTGATGCTTCTACAGAAGTAGGCAAATTAATTGCCAAGCGATCGCTAGAAAAAGGAATAGAACAAGTAGTTTTTGACCGTGGAGGGAATCTTTATCATGGTCGTGTCAAAGCTTTAGCTGAGGCAGCTCGTGAAGCTGGGTTAGACTTCTAAGTAATTAAAAGTCACACAAATAAACAATAAACTTGACAAGAGGTAAAAACTATGGCAGAGCAGCAACAACAACGTCGGAAAAAAAGCAGCCGTACAAAAGAGAAAGAAAGTGAATGGCAAGAAAGAGTTGTCCAAATTCGCCGAGTCACCAAAGTTGTTAAAGGTGGTAAGAACCTGAGCTTCCGGGCTATTGTTGTAGTAGGCAACGAGCGGGGTCAAGTAGGTGTAGGAGTGGGTAAGGCAGCAGATGTTATCGGTGCTGTCAAGAAAGGAGTGGCCGATGGAAAAAAACATATTATAGAAGTTCCACTCACCAAATCTAATTCTATTCCTCACCGGGTGGATGGTTTTGGAGGGGGAGCCAAAGTAATGATGCGACCAGCAGCACCAGGTACAGGAGTTATTGCGGGAGGAGCTGTCAGAACAGTTCTAGAACTGGCAGGTGTTCAGAATATACTAGCCAAACAGTTAGGCTCTAATAATCCATTAAATAATGCCAGAGCTGCTGTTAACGCTTTAGATGCTTTAAGAACATTAGCAGATGTAGCTCAAGAGAGAGATGTACCTATAGAAAATCTATATGCTTAATCCCAAACTATAATAGTGGTTAATTTGGGAATCAATACCTAAATTTTCTCATGGTAAATTAACAGCTAACAAAATTAAAAAATATGCGATTAAAAGATGCAGTTCCGAAAAAAGGTTCCCAAAAGCGTGGTCTTAGACTAGGTCGCGGCATTTCTGCAGGTCAAGGTGCAAGTTGTGGTAAAGGAATGCGCGGTCAAAAATCTCGGTCTGGTGGCAGCACCAGACCAGGCTTTGAAGGTGGCCAAAATCCACTTTATCGTCGCTTGCCAAAATTAAAAGGTTTTCCGATGGTAAATCGGAAAAAATACACGATTATAAATGTGAGTAAGTTGGCATCATTGCCAGCTAATACAGAGGTAACTCTTGCTTCCCTAATGGAAGTTGGAATTATTACCAGCGACGATGGTCCACTTAAAATTCTGGGAAATGGAGATTTGAACGTCGCACTCAAAGTTCATGCCGCAGGTTTTACAGCTTCAGCTCGGAGCAAAATAGAAGCCGCTGGTGGTAGCTGTGAACAAATTGGCTCTGACAAAAAATAAACTTTTAGTCTTTTAAGGTGGACTCAAGTCAAAAGTTAACGGTTATAGCGACAGTCTGCAAAAAAATTTTCTTAGTGACCCAAAAAAATCAACTGAATACAAGTTCCCGGATTGATCTTCTGTCTGGCAAGTTCCTTGATTTATCAATGGGATCGTACTTTTGATTTCCGCGTTCCCCATAGGGGTTCCCCCAAGGTAGCGGTTGACAACAAAATAACTAAAATATCTGGACGCGGAGGATTTTGCCCAACTTTGCTAAAATCAAAAATATAAAAAATCAAATCTTAAATAGATATGGACATTAGTAGAGAGAAGTCACCAACTGCTCAAGAAACATTCTTGCAGATGGCCCAAGCAGCGGGGTTACGAGGACGACTGCTAGTGACAATAGGTTTACTTCTGTTAGTCCGCCTAGGTGTTTACTTACCAGTACCAGGAATAAATAGAGATGCTTTTGAAGCAAGGATTGGAGATCAGGCTTTAACTGGATTTCTAGACCTTTTTTCTGGTGGTGGTTTTTCGGCACTAGGTATTTTTGCATTAGGAATCATACCCTATATTAACGCATCAATTATTATTCAATTGATGACCGCAGCCCTTCCCACTTTAGAAAATTTGCAGAAAAATGAAGGCGAGGCAGGACGTCGAAAGATTTCTCAAATTACTCGCTATGTAGCATTGGGTTGGTCGGTTTTACAAAGCTTTGGTTTAGCAATATATCTTAATAGCTCATCCGTAAATATTAATGGCCAACTGGTAACTGTAGCAATTAATCCAGGACCTCTATTTATTGCTAAAACTATTTTGGCAATCACCGCAGGTTCAATGTTTGTGATGTGGATATCAGAATTAATCACAGAAAGAGGTATTGGAAATGGCGCATCCTTACTTATTTTTGTGAACATTGTTGCTGTACTGCCTCAATCATTAGGGGACACAATTAAATTGTTTGAAGGAGGAGACCGGGCGATCGTTGGTCGGGCAATTATTTTGCTGCTGGTGTTCCTGGTGATGATTGTAGGTATTGTATTTGTACAAGAGGGAAGTCGCAGGATACCAATACTGTCAGCTCGTCGTCAAGTAGGTAGAAAGTTATATAGGGAAACAAAAAGCTATCTACCTTTACGATTGAATCAAGGCGGGGTAATGCCAATTATCTTTGCCTCAGCAGTTTTGATATTACCTGTATCCTTAGCTCAGTTTGCCAATAGTCCTATTATATCTCAGATTGCTACTGCTATAAGTCCTAGTGGTCCCACACCTTGGCTGTACGCTTTATTTTACTTTGTTTTGATCTTATTCTTCAGTTATTTCTACGCTTCCCTAATCATGAACCCAATTGATATGTCGCAGAATCTGAAGAAAATGGGAGCAAGTATTCCAGGTATTCGCCCTGGTAAAACTACTAGCGAGTATATAGAGAAAGTTTTGAATCGCTTGACTTTCCTTGGAGCTATTTTCCTGGGTTTAGTAGCAATAGTTCCTACTGCGGTAGAAAGTGCAACCCGTGTACCTACATTTAGAGGATTAGGAGCTACTTCTCTATTAATTCTAGTAGGTGTAGCTATAGATACAGCTAAACAAATTCAAACTTATGTGATATCCCAAAGATACGAAGGAATGGTGAAGCAATAGTGGTAAAACTGGTATTTTTGGGTCCACCAGGAGCAGGAAAAGGAACACAAGCATCTCTAATAGCAGACTTGTACCAAGTTCCTCATATTTCTACGGGTGATATTTTGCGCACTAATGTAGCACAAGAATCTCCTTTGGGTATTCAAGCCAAAGAATATATGGATAAAGGAGATTTAGTCCCCGACCAACTCATCCTTGATATGGTTCAAAAAAGACTCGAAAACCCTGATGCTCAGAATGGTTGGATTCTAGATGGCTTTCCCCGGACTGTAACTCAGGCAGAGGAGTTTGTCAAAAAACTTTTGTCTATAAGTACAAATGAAAATGAGACTGAAGGAGAAGAAGCTAAAATTAGCAATTCTTTTCAAGTCATTAATTTACAAGTGCCAGATGATATTTTAGTAGCTCGTTTGTTATCAAGGGGTCGTCAAGATGATAACGAAGAAACTATTAAGAATCGTTTACAAGTTTATTATCAACAAACACAACCTTTGATTGAGTTTTATCAAGCACGTCAACAGTTAATTACTGTAGATGGAAATCATTCTATTGATGTTGTGACTAATTCTCTGAAACAAGCGGTTGATAAATTAACCTGAAGTAACTTGGAATCAGATTTTAAAGGTATAAAAATAATACTTTATCATACCTCAAATTAGATTTGAAGCTACTTAATGCCAGCTAAATATTTGCAGAGATATTATCCCTAATGCTAAATAACCTCTAAAAATTAAAAATTTTTGATAAGATATGTTAAGGGAATCACCTAAAATAATCAGGGTAATCCCAAACTAAATTGGTTACTTGCAGGGTTGAGGTTCTTAAAAGTTGGCTAAACAAGATCTCATAGAAATGGAGGGAACAGTGACGGAATCCCTACCTAATGCTATGTTCAGGGTAGATTTGGATAATGGGTTTAATGTACTAGCCCATATTTCCGGTAAAATCCGTCGCAATTACATCAAAATTCTACCAGGCGATCGAGTCAAAGTAGAGTTAACACCCTACGATTTGACAAAAGGCCGAATCACCTATCGACTTCGGAAAAAGTAGAAAATATCAAACCTACTTAAATTTTTGTCAAATTTCTCCAGGGTTGGTTTAGTTGCTAAAAATATATCTAGATGATATAATATTAAATTTGTAGTGTTGCCAAAAAAGGCATGAAAGTTAGAGCATCTGTCAAAAAAATTTGTGAAAAGTGTCGTGTTATTCGTCGTCGAGGACGAGTAATGGTGATATGTGTTAACCCAAAACATAAACAACGTCAAGGTTAGACATACTTGGACACAGAGATTAGAGTATAGTAGTGCATACTCATCAACCTGATGTAAATTCTATCTAAAGCTGAGGGAGAAAAAGTAAAGTGGCACGAATTGCTGGGGTAGACCTCCCACGCGATAAGCGTATAGAAATTGGTCTGACATATATATATGGAATAGGACTATCTCGGTCCCAAGACATTTTAGCTGAAACAGGTGTAAATCCTGATATTCGGGTCAAAGATTTAAGTGATGCGGATGTAGCAGCACTTCGTTCTGTAGTCCAAAATAACTATCAGATCGAAGGAGACCTCAGAAGATTTGAAGCCATGAGCATCAAACGGTTGATGGACATTGGTACTTATCGAGGTCGCCGACATAGAATGGGTTTGCCAGTTAGAGGACAGCGCACTCGCACCAACGCAAGAACTCGTAGAGGTGTACGCCGAACTGTAGCTGGTAAGAAGAAAGCAGCTGCCAAGAAGTAGAAGTTTGCTTGTATATGTATGTATATTTTGGGAAGCTATTGGTAAGAAAAGATTAGCATCATTAGTAGTGTTCTATCTAATTCTAATTAAACAAAGGCTGAGGAAAATTGAGTCACACCTTTAATAATGAGTGTTATTTGATTGGATTATACTTATGTCTCAATTGTATATAGCTTACTTAATTACAAATACTTATACTATCAGCGCAGGCGAATTAGCAAAGATTATGAATAATTGACATTAATTATGCTGATATAACTCACTCAGATTGACAATACGTTAATTGAATGAAATTCTAACTTGAAAAGTCAATTATTCTTGTCTATTTATAGCTATTATTCAGCAGATAAAAATTTCTTCCTAGTTAATTTTATAGATTTAGGTAAGAAAAATTCACAAGGGGGAAAACTAAAATATTAGCTATTTTAGCTTTGGTAGAAATTTTAGAATCATGGTTCTATATTGAGGGTCGAACAAAATCTAAATCGAGACAAGAATTATCAAATCAACAAGTTGACTCTAACTGTGAGGTGCTGCTGCTAGTATTAAAACTATAATATTGAACATTTAATAACTAGCAAATTGTTTGATTTAACACCAATAAAAGTATTTCTAATCATTAAGGCTCTAACAAATATAGGTTTGAGAATACTGAAAAAAAAATCTTATGAGATTAGAACTTAGTCTACTTGTTGTTATAAAAGTACATTATTAACTTGATATCCCACTCATACAGAGAGATATGGCACGACAACCAGGTAAAAAAACAGGTCCAAAAAAGCAAAAAAAGAATGTGCCCAATGGGGTAGCTTACATCCAGTCTACCTTCAATAATACAATTGTAACTATTGCTGACCTAAATGGGGAAGTAATTTCTTGGGCATCAGCAGGTTCCAGTGGTTTCAAAGGGGCGAAAAAAGGAACTCCCTTTGCTGCACAGACAGCAGCAGAAAGCGCAGCACGCCGAGCCAACGATCAAGGAATGCGTCAGGTTCAAGTAATGGTAAGTGGTCCAGGAGCAGGAAGAGAAACCGCAATTAGGGCTTTACAGGGGGCGGGTCTAGAAATAACTTTGATTCGAGATATTACCCCAATTCCTCACAATGGTTGCCGTCCACCAAAACGGCGTAGAGTCTAATCAAATTATTAACTCTGGGGTTCAATGGAAAAGGGAGGTCACTCCGTGGCACAGTTTCATTATGAGTGTGTAGAGTCCCGAACTGACAAAGATCGAAGTCAGTACGGAAAGTTTATTATAGAACCACTAGCTCGTGGTCAAGGTACAACAGTCGGAAATGCACTGAGGCGGGTTTTGCTATCTAACTTAGAAGGAACAGCCGTTACATCAGTGAGGATAGCTGGAGTTAATCATGAATTTGCCACAATCAAGGGGGTAAGAGAAGATGTTCTAGAAATCCTGCTGAACATGAAAGAGGTTGTTCTCAAAAGTCATTCCAACCAACCACAAATTGGTAGGTTGCGGATTGAAGGACCTGCAACAGTAACTGCCGATAGATTTGATGTACCTTCGGAGGTTGAAGTAATTGATCGCAGTCAATATATCGCTACTCTCTCCCCAGGAGCAATTCTGGAGCTGGAGTTTAGAATTGAAAAAGGAACTGGTTATAGAGCAGTAGATCGTACTCGTGATGATGTAAGTGCTCTAGATTTTCTGCAAATAGATGCCATTTTTATGCCAGTTCGTAAAGTTAACTATACCGTTGAGGATGCCCTTATAGGTGGTTCTTTACAACAAGACAGGCTAATTATGGATATTTGGACTAATGGCAGTTATACACCTCAAGATGCCTTGAGTCATGCTGCTAGTATCTTAATGGGTTTGTTTGAACCACTTAAAGATATCACCAATATGGCAGATGCTCCATCAGGAGAACCAACAGACCCAACAAGTCAGATTCCTATAGAGGAATTACAACTATCGGTTCGGGCTTATAACTGTCTAAAAAGAGCTCAAATTAACTCAGTTGCAGACCTACTTGATTATAGTCAAGAAGATTTGTTAGAAATCAAAAACTTTGGTCAAAAATCTGCTGAAGAAGTGATAGAAGCTTTACAAAAACGCTTGGGAATAACTCTACCCCAAGAAAAAGTAGCTAAAGCAACTTAGAGACAAAAAAACTGGTTTTAATCAGTTTTTTTCTACGAAAAAAAATCAATCAAAAAAGGAGAATAAAACTGCAATAATCGTAAAAGCTATTACTTTCAAATGTGAAGAATTAAGTTTGTTAAACTGCTAGTAAAAGTAGGAGAAAAACTAATCCTAAACACCAGCTAAAATATTCTAAATAATCAAATTAGTTATGCGTCATACTCGTCGTGTTCCCAAGTTAGGTAAGCCAACAGATCAGCGTCGCGCTCTGTTAAGATCGCTTACCACTGAATTAATTCGTCATGGTCGAATTACTACCACAAAAACCCGTGCTAAAGCTGTACAGTCAGAAGCCGAAAGAATGATTTCCTTGGCTAAGGATGGCTCGTTGGCAGCACGCCGACGTGCTCTAGGCTATATTTTTGACAAACAGCTAGTTCACTCTTTATTTGAGGGCGCACAAGAAAGATATGGTTCTCGCAATGGAGGTTATACTCGTGTTTTGAGAACTGTTAGCCGTCGTGGAGATAATGCAGAAATGGCAATTATTGAACTGATTTAAGGTTGATGCTAAAAAGCAGTGGGAAATTAATTATAAAAAGTTAGTATTTTACTAGATAAAAGTCAAAAATTGATGTTAATAAATATTGACTTTTAAGCTTTTGAAACTGCAAATCTCCCATGGCTAATAACCAAACTTTAGTTCAGCGTGTTGCTCTTGTAATTCAATATCAAGGCACTAATTTTCATGGCTGGCAAAGACAGCCAAATCAACGAACCGTACAAGAAGAGATTGAAAATACTATCTCTTCTGTGATTAACAAACCTGTGACTTTACATGGGGCGGGTAGAACAGATGCGGGAGTTCATGCAGCGGCTCAAGTAGCTCATTTTGATGTTTCAGGCCCAATTCCTGCTCAGAAATGGGCTACTATTCTCAATTCACGATTAACTAATGATATCTTGATTAGAGGCTCGGCTAGAGTAGAATCTACTTGGCATTCAAGGTTTACCGCGATTTGGCGGCGTTATCGCTACACTATCTATACAGATAAACGGCCTAATTTGTTTCTGATGCCTTTTGTTTGGCATTACTATCAAGCATCTTTAGACCCAGTATTGATTCAAGCAGCTTTGAATCCTTTAGTTGGCCGTCATCATTTGGCTGCTTTTCAAAGAGCTGGCTCTTCTCGTCCCCATTCTTGGGTAGATGTGCAAGATGTAAATTGTCAAAGGGAGGGTTCATTTATTCATATAGAGGTTCAAGCAAGTGGGTTTCTGTACGGAATGATGCGATTATTAGTAGGGTTGCTGATTCAAGTGGGTCAAAAAGACCTATCTCTGCAAAGTTTTACAGATATTTGGGTTAATCAAAGAAGGGAGGTTGTGAAGCATTCAGCTCCAGCTAGTGGTCTTTGTTTATTGCGGGTTGGTTATCCAGAATTTCCTTTTCCTCAAGAAGTTTGGTATGATAATATGCCTAAATTTCTCCTTTATTAATTGAATAGGTAAGGAATGAGAACAAAATAAAGCCGGATAAAATTAATTAGGCTCAAGAGGTCTGCCGGGTATAAACCAGAAATTTCCGGTCTTATTTCATTTACGTTCTTAAATTATCAATCAATGTTAAGCATTCAGGTATAAGCGGTCAGCATTCATATCTTTTTTGAGAAATTATGAAAACCATATTTCCTATGAAAATATCAGCTTTTCGTTTGTACTTTGTCAAGACAAATATAAACAATTCAAACACAATAACTAACTAAGAAAACTATGAATAAAACTTACTTGCCACCACAGGATGTGGAAGGCAAAAAATGGTATGTTATTGATGCTGAAGGTCAGCGTCTAGGGAGATTGGCAACTGCTATTGCCATGATTATTAGGGGTAAAAATAAGCCTACTTATACTCCTCATCTGGATACAGGAGACTTTGTAATTGTTGTTAATGCTGAAAAAGTAACTGTAACTGGTAAGAAAAGTAGTCAGAAACTTTATCGTCGCCATTCTGGAAGACCAGGTGGTATGAAAACAGAAGTTTTTTCTAAGTTGCAAGCTCGTTTGCCTCAACGAATTATTGAGGAGGCAGTTTACGGAATGCTACCAAAAAATTCTCTGGGCAGAAAACTTCATTCTAAACTCAAGGTTTATCCAGGGCCAAACCACCCTCACGAAGCTCAAAAGCCTGAAACATTAAGTATTCAAACTATTCCAGGAGGACAAGCATAATGGAAGCAACAGAAAGTGGCCGTGCTATGTACTGGGGTACTGGCCGTCGTAAGTCTTCGGTCGCATCAGTACGTTTAGTTCCAGGTACAGGCAAATTGATTATTAATGGTAAAGAAGGTGAACTTTACCTGCAATATAATTATAATTACTTATCATCTGCAAAAGCTCCTCTAGAAACTTTAGGTTTGGAAAATGAATATGACATTCTAGTTAAAGCAACAGGAGGTGGACTAACAGGACAAGCTGAGTCCATTAGATTAGGTGTGGCTAGGGCTTTGTGTCAGTTAGACCCAGAAAATCGCAAACCTCTGAAGATGGAAGGATATTTGACTCGCGATCCCCGTGCTAAGGAACGGAAAAAGTATGGTTTACGCAAGGCTCGTAAAGCATCTCAATACTCCAAACGGTGATATGGAAGAAGTCAGAAGTCAGAAGTCAGAAGTTAAATTCTGACTGTGACTATATTAGACCTCTTCGGAAATTAAGATTTAACAACCTTTTTATAGTAGTTTCAGGTGAATTATCGGAGATATCTAAAAGTTAATTTGCCAATTATTACTACTGAATTCTGTAATAATTGGTAAAGAATTTGATACAATAAAAATAACTGTAAATTATTAGAATCTAACCTGTTGATTAATTAAATTCTACGCCATATCAAGTTTAGCAACTTAGTAGAGTTAAGTTAATACAGCAAAGAGAAAAGAAAATATTTGTAATTAAGTAGAGTAAAGAAAATGCCTAAAACTGGTATTCATCCTGAATGGTATCCAGAAGCTAAAGTTTATTGCAATGGTGAAGTTGTAATGACAATTGGTTCTACACAACCCGAAATTCATGTTGATGTTTGGTCGGGAAATCATCCCTTCTTTACAGGTACTCAGAAAATTATTGATACTGAAGGAAGAGTTGAAAGATTTATGCGTAAATATAGTAAACAAGATGATAGTGGTTCTAAATCTACTAAGCCATCTGCTAAATCTAAATCTAAATCTAAAAAAGGTAAAAAGAAGTAGCTAGAATGTCAATTGTCCTTAATTAGTTGTCTGTTAAATATTACAGGCAACAATTAACATCAAGATATCAAATAAAATCTCTTACAAATAAAACACTAATATTTAGACAAAGGACAACTGACAATGGCTGAAACATATTTATTAGATAAATTAAAATCTGTAGAGCAAACCTATAATGAGTTGACTCTACGTTTGGCCGATCCAGATATTGCTAAAGACCCTAGCGAGTTCCAAAAAATAGCTAAAGCACGCTCTTCTCTGGAAGAAGTGGTAAATACTTATCAAGAGTGGAAAAATGCTCAGGAAGAATTAACTGATGCTAAGGAAATATTGAAAGAAGCTGCTGGTGACCTAGAAATGCAAGAGATGGCTAAGTTGGAAGTGGAGGAGTTGGAAGCTAAACTAGAATCTCTGGAAACTCAGATGAAAATTGCTCTATTGCCACGAGACCCCAACGATGACAAGAATATAATGTTGGAGATTAGAGCTGGTACTGGAGGAGATGAAGCTAGTATTTGGGCAGGGGATCTGGTCAGAATGTACTCCCGCTACTCAGAGACTCAAAATTGGAAAGTAAGTTTGCTGAGTGAGTCTTTAGCAGATATGGGTGGTTTTAAAGAGGCAATTTTAGAAATTAAAGGGGAGCAGGTTTATAGTAAGCTGAAGTTTGAAGCAGGAGTTCACCGGGTGCAAAGAGTTCCAGTGACAGAAGCAGGTGGCAGGGTACATACTTCAACGGCAACAGTGGCCATTATGCCAGAAGTGGATGATGTAGAAGTTGAAATAGACCAGAAAGATATTGAATTGTCAACTGCTCGTTCTGGTGGAGCTGGTGGACAAAATGTGAACAAGGTTGAAACTGCTGTAGATTTGTTTCATAAGCCTACGGGAATTAGAATTTTTTGTACCCAGGAGCGGAGTCAACTACAAAACAGAGAACGGGCAATGCAAATTTTGCGAGCTAAACTTTATGAGATTAAGCTCCAGGAGCAACAAGCAGAAGTAAGTTCTATGAGGCGATCGCAAGTAGGTACTGGTTCCCGTTCTGAAAAAATTCGTACTTATAATTATAAGGATAATCGGGCGACAGATCATCGTTTGAATCAGAACTTTTCTCTTGCACCTCTTCTAGAAGGAGATATAGAAAATGTGGTTCAAGCTTGCATTACCCAAGACCAACAGGAGCGTTTGCAGGAGTTGGCAGCATCTAGTTCTACTCCTATGTCAGTATAGTTGACATTAGCTTTATTTTATGGTATGGGAATTATTCATCTAGACTAACAATACGGAATCAAAAAGCGAGGACAGAGTTCTCGTTTTTTTTATAAAATAGATATTAGCAAATATTAATATAGTAAACTATTCTAATTCTAGCAAGTTAAAGAAAAGCGGGAGGCTTAGACATGACTACTAAAGAAGAATTACCTTGGGAATGTGGAATGGGTTTCTATGTACCAATTTTAAATGATGGAGAATTAGTGGGCATTTGTAAACCCGAATATGCTGAGGAAATGCTCGAAGTTATGAATGAGCAGGAAAGACTACGCAAAGCTCTAAGGTTAGCTTGTCTAGATTTGCTGCGACGGGTAGGAGGTAAAAGAAGTAGAGTCAATGACTTAATGCAGAAATATATAGCTCTAGCAGAACGACCTAAATATGGACCAAGAGCGATCGCTCTCCTACTACGGGAAAGGCAAGAACAACTACAGGTTAGTGGCCATGAATTTATTAAATTCTGTGATATTCACAAAGTCTCTCCTGAACAACTTAAGGATATTTATGCTGGTAAAGCAGTAGAGGAAAATTTAGTAGCACCCATAGCCAGAATTTTAGGTAAAACTAATACTGAGGTACAAGAAATACTAGAAGGTCCTAGTGAATAATACTAATAAAGTTAATAATTGTAATTAACTTTGCTATCAGGCATAATTGTTTTCTGAAGATTAGCATCTACAAGGTTAATATTATCAATCAAAGCATCAGTAAGATTAGTTCTTCTTAAATCTGCTCCTCTTAAATTTGCTCCCCTCAAATCTGCTCTAATTAAAATAGCTTGACTGAGGTTAATACCTCGGCAATAAGTTTCCTGCAAATTTGCATCTTGCAAATCAACTTTTTTGAGTTCAGCAAATCTCAAATCTGCTCTATAAAGGTTTGCTTCTCTTAAAGAAGCATTTGATAAATAAATCCCACTCAGATGAGCTTTAATCAGATTTGCTTTGTCTAAATTAGTCTTGTAAAAATATGCCCCAATTAATTCAGTATCATAAAGATTAGCATGGCTAAAATTAGCATAACTGAAGTTGGCTTCTATTAAATCTGCGTTGGCTAAGTTGCTTCTACTCAGGTTAGCTGAAGTTGCATCAACATATCTACAATTAGAATTTTGTAAATCAGTGCCAATTAAATTAGCATTAACTAAATCAGCTTCAATTAAGTTAGCATTTCTTAGATCGGCAGAAATAAAATTAGCATTTATTAAATTAGCACCCTGAAGATTAATAGCAGTTAGATTAGCATTAATGAGTTGAGCTGAAGTCAAATTAGCATCTCTACAATTAGCATTAATCAATTGAGCTAAAGATAGATTAGCCCCTGTTAAATTTACCCCTTGAAAATTAACACCTTCTAGATTAAAACCTCTCAAGTTAGCATCAGTAAAATCTGGTTGTAAATGTAGATTTTTATGTCTCCATTCATTCCATACAATTACACCACGATTAAGTAAAGCTAGATATTCTTGATTCGCCATATTTTCATCAAAAGCTATTCTTGGCAATATATAGTAATGACTGTTATTGAGTCAGAGCTATAACTTATATCATATCCGGATGAACAGTTATAAATAATTAGGGAGTCCTCAGGAGACAGAACTCAGGAGTCAGGAGAAAAGAATGTATCAGGAGAAAGAAGTGTTTTTATCACGCTCTTATCAGGACATGATATTACAACCTCTTATACTATCAGAATCAGTTGCAATTATATTGCTTTTCTCAAATTGGCAAAATACACAAGTTTTGAATTTTAGGCAAAGGGAAAAGAAAGAATACTATATCTCATTAATATGAGAATGCTGTATACATAAATATCAACTTATATGATGTTATTAAAATAATAGGGGAGTACCAGACAGGGGAGGAGAGACAATAGGAAGATATGCTTTTGAAGGCAAAGGATAGCTTTTTTCGTCACTAATTATCCGGACATAATATTACACTTTTAGCCTCCTACCAGAGTAACTTCGTTAACAGTTTGTTACCCATATGAAAAACCTCCTAGGTCAGAACTATGCTTTTTCTTTACAGAATGCTCCGCAAATATGTCGCGCAGCAAAATAGTTAGCAGTATAGCGCTACTTGAATCGGGAATAGGGAACACTTAACTGGGAACAGTTGACTACCAAAAGGTTTCAGGATTTAGAAATGTCCGCGCCCTATTTGCGTAGTGCTATACCTCCTGGAATAGGTAGCCTTGAAATACGGAATTTTCTTTTCTCTTAGTCGATTGGATATGGCCCACTTCGGAGCGGCTCTGCATTCAGAGCGAAACCTCGCCATCCTATCCTACTCCAAGCTCCGCAATTCAAGTCGGCTATAGCCGTTTTGCTTCGCACAACGCGCGTTAACGCGGAGCGACATGAAAAACATAGTTGTGCGCTAGCTAAACGACCGCTTTTTATCCTCTTTAAAGGGGAGACTTGAGACCTGATTTTATGGTTATAAATAAAGTTAATTTTCAATTAGCATGAGTCAGGAAAAGCAAGTCATAATTCAGTCTATGTTTGCGAAAATTTACTTCCTAGATTTATTTTACTTTTAACTTTTTCTACCGACTTAATAGTTAATTTCCCTCCATTTAATTCAGCTATTGCTCTAACAAAAATTAATTCTAATTATGACCTTTTATACTCATATAATTTACTCTCAAAATATCTAAGGTTAATTGGAGGTTATCAAACACATCTAATGTCAAAGTTGGAGAAGTATATAATAATATTTCAATGATGATAATTAACCAGAAGCTTGATTATATCAGATCGAGATAATATTTATATAAAAAATTAATCAAAGTTATATATAATTGCTAAATCTTAACAAAGATTAACTTAATGTTAAGTAAAATGATCTAGAATTAGGGTTAAACTAACAGACAAGACTAAAAATCAAGATTTCAAGTCCATGACTTGACTATTGCCAGCTAAACTTGTTTTGCTACAGGATCTTAAAAGCGTAGCACCTCTGAAAATAGGCAAGAAGTTCCGACAGCCTCCATCAGGTAAGGACTTTATACTGCTTGTTTAGTCTGCCTTTCACCATAAGCAATAGCGAAGTCTCTAGAAACTAACTAAGAATGCTCATGCCAAAAAATTCACGTTGGTACAATTAAAACTCCCAAGTAAGTTATTTAGTCATTAATAAAGGATTTGACAACTATGCTAAACACCATAACTACCAAGGAACCGTTAAATCCAGATCAAAACGTGAATCACGGTTGTAATCTAAAGTGGAAGCTAGACGAGAAAAAAGAAGAGCAACTTTCCACTATAGAAGTTTGGAGAACTAGAAAAATAAGTGAAAACCAATAACGGCATCAGTTCAGTTTTGGTAACCTAATCTAGGAAACTCAAGTAAGTTTGAGTGTGAACAAAAAAGCGATTGCATTGTGCAATTTTCTATCTTAGGAAAATTGTCAAGTTTGCTGTGGATAAAACTGATATAATGTTAATCTTTGCAGAAATCAGAAAATATTCCCTCTAAAAATAATTGCTTCCTGACAAAAATACTGATATAATGTTAATCTTTGCAGAAATCAGAAAATATTCCCTCTAAAAATAATTGCTTCCTGACAAAAATCAAGAAAAATGTGATAAGCTATCAATGTTTGGAATCTGATAGCACTACTCAGGTATACAATAGCAATAAAAATAATTTAGCCTATAATTGAATACTTCCTAGAAACTACTTCAAAGAAATGACTAACCCTTTGGGTTGCCTTAACCTTAGCAATAAGGTGTTAAGTTAAGTTGCGACACTGACTTCAAGTGTAAGCGCAAAGATTTCTTTTGCGAGAACACAGACAACACTTCAAAGCAAACAATTACCTAAATACAATCATGAGTAACGCAATATCAACTCCTGTATCAGTCATTGAAGAAGTTAACAAAGCAGACTTCACATTTGACCCCAGTATTCGGCGCGATCATGCAGAAAAATATCGCACCTCAGAGTGGTATGATGGTCGTGGAGAAATTAGAGCAGTAGAGGATGGTCGCTCATTCCAGATTAATGCAACATTTACCCTCCAGTCAGAAGTAAGATTAGTTACGGGAGTTTTAGACCCATCTAACCCTGTTTTAGCTGAAGTCTACAAAAAACGTGGTCGGTGTATAGCAGTGGTCGATAAGACAGTAGATGAACTCTACGGAGAACAACTGCAAAATTATTTTAAGCAGAATGAGATTCCTCTCGAAGTTCTTGTGTGTCGTGCTTGGGAGTCAGACAAAACTCCAGAGACAGTCCATAAAATATTGGCATTCTTGGGTAAAGATGGTTGTGATGTATCCCGTAACGAACCTGTTTTGATAATTGGAGGTGGTGTACTAAGCGATGTTGCTGGTTTAGCTTGTAGTTTGCAGCACCGACGGACACCTTATGTGATGATTGGAAGTTCAATTGTTGCAGCTATTGATGCTGGACCATCTCCTCGTACCTGTACAAATGGTAATCTATTTAAGAATAGTATTGGTGCTTACCACCCTCCTGTGCTAACTATTGTAGACCGTACTTTGTTCCGTACTTTGGCAAAAGGTCATATTCGCAACGGGATGGCAGAAATCATTAAAATGGCAGTTACCGACGATCCAGTATTATTTGAATTGATGGAAAAATACGGTAAGCGTTTAGTGGATACTCATTTTGCTAATATTGATGCAGATGAGGAATTGGAAAAAATAGCTGATGAGGTGATTTATCGTGCTTTGTATTCCTACATGAAGCATGAAGGAACAAATATGTTCGAGACTTATCAAGACAGACCTCACGCTTATGGTCACACCTGGAGTCCTCGTTTTGAACCAGCAGCAAAACTGATGCACGGTCATGCTGTAGGTATTGGTATGGCATTTGGAGCTACTTTAGCATTAGAGATGGGTTGGATCAAGAAAGATGACCGCGATCGCATAGTTGCATTGTGTACTTCTATAGGTTTGTCTGTTTACCATCCTATTATCGAAGACACAGAATTAATGCTTAAAGGTCAAAAAAATATGCGCCGCAAGCGCGGTAGTAGTGGGTTGTGGGCACCTCTACCTGCAGGAATTGGTTCTTGTGCTTTTGCTGGTGAAGTACCTCCAGACTTATTAACATCTGCTGTTGAGGAACATAAGAATTTTTGTGCTTCTTTACCTGGTGAAGGTAAAGGAGAAGAAATGTATTTAAGCGACCTAGGTCTGGAGTAGAAGAAACAGAGTCTTTGGTATGGAGTAGAGAAAACAATACATTCTTCTGTGCTCCCTTCAGAAACAAATGTTTATGGTGGGCAAATATCAGACAATTTTTGATTAGTCATAGATAACTCAATATTTGCCCACCCTACTAGCTCCTCTAGACTAAAATTGTGGGTAAAGAAACCTAACCCCCCAACCCCCTTCCCTAGTAGGGAAGGGGGAGCATGAGAAGCCCCTTTCCTTGCAGGAGAGGAGTTGGGGGAGAGGTCTTAATTTATGAAACTTACGCACATTTTAATTTTCAAGCTAGACACGCTACTACTGTTATTTAAGTAGTAATGGAATAAAAATATGACCAAGAAATAAGGTCAATAGTCTCCCCTTGGCGCAGCCAAGAGCTGTAGCTCTACAAGGGGATAAAAAAGGAAATTTTAGATTTTCCTAGCCTCCTAATTTAGTTAAGAGGTACTGATAACTGATAACTGATAACTGAAATGACAACCGTTGTGAAAACAGAAACCGCCAGACCAGTTACACCATTAGGTATTTTAGTAGAACAACTTGAAACAATTGTCAAGATGGCAGAAACTACAGAAATATCATCGGAACTAGCTGAGGCTATTAAACAAGCTTATCAATTAGGAGCAGGTATTGACCCCTATATAGAGGAAAATACTACTCAAGAATCAACCGCTTTGGCAGCATTAGCAGAAAAGACTAGCCAAGAACCCTGGAATTTAAGATTTTCCAATAGTGAGACTGTACGTCAGCTAGAACAGGAAATGTTATCTGGGCATATTGAGGGGCAAACTTTAAAAATGTTTGTCTATATGACTGGAGCGAAACGTATCCTGGAAATAGGAATGTTTACTGGGTATTCAGCGTTGGCAATGGCAGAAGCGTTGCCAGAAGATGGGCGGATGGTTGCCTGTGAAGTGGATCAATATGTAGCTGACTTTGCCAGAGCTTGTTTTGACAAATCTCCAGATGGAAGTAAAATATCAGTGGAAGTTGCACCAGCTTTAGAAACCATGAGGAAGTTGGCAGATGCAGGAGAAACTTTTGATTTGGTATTTATTGATGCTGATAAAAAAGAGTATATAGAATATTTTAAATTGCTCTTGGATACAAATTTATTAGCAGCAAATGGATTTATTTGTATTGATAATACCTTATTGCAAGGGGAACCTTATCTCCCACCAGAAAAACGTACTCCTAATGGAGAAGCGATCGCTCAATTTAATAGTTTTGTGGCAAAAGACCCCAGAGTAGAACAAGTTTTACTCCCTTTACGAGATGGGGTAACTATTATTAGGCGAAAGTAGTTATGATTTGAGGAAGATATTGTTAACTGCTAGGAAATTGGTAGAAGCTTAAGATGTCTTTTGCCGTTTGCCTGACCTGTAGCGGTATAACTTCCTCAATATTCGGTAACATCATAAATATTATAGCGCTACGCATTAAGGTTAGGACATTTCTAAATCCTGAAACCCTTTAACAGTTCACTATTCCCTATTCCCTATTCCCTATTCCCTAGCGCGTAGCGCTATACCGAATATAAATAACTATTACCAAATGCTACTAACAATTTTTAAGAGCAAACTGCATCGACTCACAGTAACCGAAGCACAATTATACTATGAGGAGTAAAAACAGAAGCTGAAATCTTACCTAAATATCCTCAAACCTACTTTTCTCTTGGTCGATTGGATATGGCGTTTTGCTGGCGCAAAGCTTTCCTAACGGAATGCTCCGCAAACGCTTTATATGTCGCGTAGCGAAAGGCTGTCGCCGACATGAAAAGCGGAGCGGATCTTTCAGAGCGGGGGATATCGCCATCCCATCCTACTCATGCTCCGCAAACGATCGCTTTTTCAAATTTTTTACTGGTAAATGGCAAAGCTTATGTTATACTTAAATAAGTAGGTGGAGTTCCCGCCGATTTTAAGCCTGTCGAGAGAATAAGGTTACAGACTGCGGTCGGTGGTTCTCAATGAAGCAGGAAGCTCGTCTCCAAAGCCTAACCACAGGTTAGGTAAGTTTGGATAAGTTCAGTAGAACGGCAGTCGTATCGTTTGTCTCAACGGTCCCGCCGCCCGGATGAATAACGTCGGTGACGAGATAATAGTTATTGCTTATGCACAAATGACCCCAGAAGAAGCACTTCTACATCGTCCCCAAGTTATTCTAGTCGATGAAAAGAATAACCCTCTAAAGAAAAACTAATACTTAGACGAATTCGCTGTAAAGATGTCACAAATAGTTTCAAACTTTAGATGTGAAATAATTTCCTGAAATTACTGTAGGTTTAAAGTTCTGAGCCTATAAAATATTAGTGAATAACTTTTGACTTTTAACTTCCATAAAATGGTATTAAACCAGGGTCTTAAGTTAAATTTATCCTCTCAAAACATTAACACTTTCTTGCTTTTTTCTTATGCGGACATTGGTAATATCATGTTCGGTAGAACAGTTATAATTAGGCTCGTAGTTGGGCAAGAGCTCTAAGACAAGTATTTAAAGGGCTAGAGCAAAACTACAAACAAACATTTTATTATAACTAATCATCGGCAATTCGTAGCTCCCCCGGAGGGGGAACATGGTATAAGTCTCCTTGGTGGAGCATTTGGGCACCGAAAACTCTTTTGTGAGATTACTTTTAACTTTTGTATGGGCGAATGGCAATTCGCCCATACTGACTTTTGACTTGCGTGTAGCGCTATACATTCTTTCTTAATTTAATAACATGGCAGTAATATTATTTGTTCAAGGACGTGCTTATGCACTCTTCCAAAATCTCGGCACTCTTGCCTTACTATTAATTTTTTTACCATTCAATTTATTGAAGGTAATACCGTCACTATTGTGGAATTTTATCGCTAAACCATTTCCAAAAAAAGTAGTAGCAGAAAATCCGAAAAATATCTTAATCACCGGTGCAAAAATGACAAAATCTTTGCAACTTGCCCGTTCATTTCATGCAGCAGGTCACAAAGCTTTTTTATTAGAAACAAATAAATATTGGTTATCAGGAAATAGATTTTCTAACGCCGTTGCAGGTTTCTATACCGTACCCAATCCCCAAAAAGATTGGGATGGTTATTGTCAGGGATTATTAGAGATTGTCAAAAAAGAAAATATAGATGTATTTATTCCAGTCTCTAGTCCGGCAGGAAGCTATTATGAATCTTTAGCAAAACCACTTTTATCTGAACATTGTGAAGTCTTGCACTTTGATGCTGAGATTACTCAAATGTTAGATAATAAGTTTACATTTATCGAAAAAGCTAAAAGTTTTGGTTTATCTGTACCTAAATCATTTTTAATTACAGACCCAGAACAAATTCTTAATTTTGACTTTACTGCTGATGGGAGCAAATATATTCTTAAAAGCATTCCCTACGACTCAGTCCGTCGTTTAGATATGACAAAATTGCCGATAGATTCTCAGCCAGCAATGGAAAAATTTGTCAATAGTTTGCCTATTAGTCAAGAAAAACCCTGGATTATGCAGGAATTTGTTAAAGGCAAAGAATATTGTACCCATAGCACTGTCAGAAAAGGGAAAATTAGACTGTATTGCTGTTGCGAATCATCAGAATTTCAAGTCAATTATGACCATGTTAATAATCCTCAAATTTATGATTGGGTAGAAAAATTTGTCAGAGAATTAAATATTACTGGGCAAATTTCCTTTGATTTTATTCAGACAGAAGATGGTCGAGTTTTTCCCATAGAATGTAACCCCAGAACTCACTCAGCAATTACAACTTTTCACGACCATCCAGGGGTAGCAGATGCTTATTTAAAAGATAGTCAAAGTGAAAATGAAACTCCAATATTACCACTGCCAAATAGTAAACCTACTTATTGGACTTACCATGAATTATGGAGACTGATAGGTATTAGGTCATTAGAGCAATTCAAAGCTTGGATTAAAAGAATTAATCAAGGAACAGATAGTATTTTTCAAGTCAATGACCCCTTACCATTTTTGATGGTTCACCATTGGCAAATTTTCTTATTACTACTCAATAATTTACGCAAATTTAAAGGTTGGGTAAGAATTGATTTTAATATTGGAAAACTGGTAGAATTAGGAGGAGATTAAAGGTAAGTATCTAAGTATTATCAGCTTTGTAGCTTCAGTTTAGAAACACTATTGACAAATTGAGAAAAACAAAGTATGAGGAAAAAAACATATTAGTTAATCTTAGTTCTTAATTGATTAAAGCCGTTTTCATAATTAGTAGACTACAGTAGGGAGTTTCCATCGAACCTTCCTACGAGGGTGTTATCTTTACCCTGTGGTTTACCTACCTGAAAACCGCTATAAACAGTTAAAAAAATCAGAAATCAGAGAGCGATCGCTAGTAAATTAGCCCGCAAAAACTCAAGAAAAAATTAGTAAAAATACTTGCCCAGGAAAACCTGGTTAATGTTAGATTAAAGGAAAGTTATTTGTGGTTTAAAATTAGATTAATTACCCAAAAATGTAATCTAAATTTTTCCAAAAATTAGTTTTGGTTTGATGGTAAAATAAAGCTTGTTTCAAAATACTCCAAGCAACAACCTACTACCCGATCCAAAAAATTAACCGGATATAAACCCCTAAATTCATTTGTGGAGAAGGAAAAATACTTTCGGTTTAGTAATACCAATTCACTTTAAAGATGTCACAAATAGTTCAAACTTTAGGTGTGAAATAATTTGCTGAAATTACTGTGGCATCAAAGTTTCGAGTCTATAAAATCTTACTTTATGACTTTTGACTTTTAACTTCCGTGAAACGGTATAAGGTTTTTGATTTTTCAACGAGATCATATCTTGACTTTTGAGTTCCACCCAGCGGTTAACCTAATCATGGAAAAACAAATTTGGATTGCGATAACATTTATTGCCTTTTTACTGTCATTTACAGTAGTAGGTATTTACTCTGCAACCCAAAAACAAAACACGACAACAGATTACTTACTCGCCAGTAGAAATGTCAATCCCTGGTTGACAGCACTATCAGCGATGGCAACAGGTCAGAGTGGGTATCTATTTATTGGTGTGATTGGTTTTACTTACAAAGTGGGATTTTCTTCTATTTGGATACCCGTTGCTTGGGCAATAGGAGACTATATTGCTTGGTGGTTAATATTCAAAAAGTTAAGGTTAGTTTCTCAGCAAACAGACTCAGATACAGTTTCCTCATTCTTAGGTCAAGAAAATCAGGGGCAAAAAAATCAAGGGCGCTTGATTACAGTTATTTCAGCATTAATTATCATAGCATTTCTCGGTACTTATGCCTCCGCTCAACTGGTAGCAGCAAGTAAAGGACTGAATGCTATATTTGGTTGGAACTATCAACTAGGGATTATTATTGGAGCTGTAATTGTGGTTGCCTACTGTTTTTCAGGAGGTATCCGTGCTTCTATCTGGACTGACTCTGTGCAGGCAGTTTTAATGATAGGATCTTTATGGGTTTTGTTTATAGTAAGTTTAATTGCTTGTGGAGGCTTTGGAGAACTTTGGGTCAAGCTCAATGCTATTGACCCTACCCTAACAAATTGGATACCTGCTAATTTAGCTTGGGGATTTTTTCCTTACTTTTTAGGATGGGTGGTGGCAGGGTTTGGTGCTGTCGGTCAACCTCATATATTAGTCAGAGGAATGGCAATTGACTCCGCAGATAATATAGCCTTAGCTCGTAACATAAAATTTGTCTGCGGTCAAATGAATTCTGCTACAGCTTTTGGTATAGGATTAACTGCAAGAGTTTTGTTACCTGACTTAATGACATCTGGCGACCCAGAGTTAGCATTACCGAATTTATCTATAGAATTATTGCCAGCAGTTTTGGTAGGATTGATGTTAGCAGGACTATTTTCAGCAGCGATTTCGACAGCAGACTCACAAATATTATCATGTTCTGCTGCACTAAGTCAAGACTTAGTTCCTAGTCAAGATTTAGTTCCTAGTGCAGGTCAGTCTTATAGAAAGGCTAAAATTGCTACCCTGGTTGTTACCGCTATTGTATTAGCGATCGCTCTAGTAGGAGACAATAGTGTATTTGCTTTGGTAATTTTCTCATGGTCAGTTTTAGCTTGCGGTTTAGGTCCATTATTGGTATTGCGGGTATGGCAAAAACCTGTAAGTGTGCCAGTGGCAATAACAATGATGATTATTGGTATAATTGTTTCTATTATCTGGAAGTTAGGACTTAACCTATCAAGTGCTACTTATGAAGTCTTTCCCGGTATGGCAGCAGGCTTTTTTGTTTATGGTATTGCTAATTTTCTGATTAAGCCTAAAAATTTGAGTAAAGAATAAAATCATCAGGACTTACGCATAAGGTACGAAAAACTGGGATTTGAGATTGCTTCCCTATCGGTCGCAATGACGGAAATACGTTGTGTTGCGTAAGTCCTAACCATACTACTACTTTGTCAATTTTATAAATCGGGAAAAAGATGAACGCTCAAGCTAAAGTATTACAATTCAACCATTTATCACTATTACCGATAGACTCCTTAGCTGCATTATTTGGTAGCTTGGTTTGTTTATCTTTAACACCAATTTTTATCCGTTTAAGCGAATATGAACTTGGTCCAAATGCTACAATATTTAATCGTTTTTGGATTGCAGCTATAACCTTTGGGTTACTGAGCCAATTACTAACTGTACGTCGCCGAAAACGAAAAAATGAAACTCAAATTGAACCAAAAGAACCCCATCTAGCGAAAGCAGTCAAGCTACTGATAGCAGATGGGGTTCTTTTATCTATTGGTTTGATCTTCTGGTCTTGGTCTTTAACTCAGACAAGCATTGCTCACTCTAGCATTATGCATAATTTAGTGCCTATCTTTACTGTCTTAGGAGCATGGTTAGCTTTGAGTCAGACCTTCGATCGCCGATTTATACTGGGTATGTTTGTGGCGATCTGTGGTTCTGCCTTGTTAGATATAAATGACCTTTTCTCATTCAAAATTAGCGAACAACTATTAGGAGATTTAGCAGCATTACTCTCAGCAATATTTTTTGGTATACACCCACTCATCGTTCAGAAACTTCGCACTCACTTCAATCCAGTTACAATTATGACTTGGTCTTCAACAACCAGTGCTTTATTGCTCTTACCTGTAGTTCTAATTACAGAGAATCAACTTTTTCCCAGCTCCTTAACTGGTTGGCTTCCAGTCATTGCTCAAGCTCTTGTCAGTCAAATGCTAGGTATAGGACTTTGGGCTTATTGTTTGAAAAAATTATCTGCTGGGTTTACTAGCTTAGTTGCATTATTTATTCCTGCTATTAGTGCGATCGAAGGTTGGGTAATTTTCTCGGAAAATCTTAACCTATCGACTTTGGTAAGCTTCTTAATAATTTTATTGGGAATGTATTTGGCAATCTCTAGTAGGTCTTCTCTCAACTCAGAGGTAGTGAAAAGTTAAAAGTCAAAAGTCAAAATTAAGATTTTAGGGGTTTTCAACCTTAACTATTCCCTGCTATAGTCAAACCATAAACAACTGGACTTACGCAAAACCGATCTAGTAGGGGCGAATGGCATTCGCCCTCTATGGATAGCGTATTGTCTAAGAATTTGCGTAAGTCGTGAACAATGAATTAGTGATGAAATCAGAAATAATTAATCAAAATCAACAGTCGTCCCCAGACACAATAGACACAATGCCTACATTGCGGGTATTGCACCTGGCAGGTTCCCGTGTTTCCAACTTCTACTACAACCTATCAATACTCTATGCCAAAGAAGTAGTCCAACCAGTCGGTGTTAGCAGTTATTATGCAGTGGTACATCCTGATGGTTTTTGGCAGTTGGGAACGTCTTTAGATTCATTGTCAGACAAAATGTCACTTCAGGACATGATTCCGCGACTGCCTCAAATTGATGTTGTAGTTCCCCACATGTTTTGCTTTCCTGGTATGACCAGTTTCCGAGCATTTTTTGAGGACTTACTGGGTATACCCGTAGTGGGGTCACCATGCCATTCTACCTCACTAGCAACTAACAAAGCTCAGACACGCAGCGTTGTGTCAGCATCTGGAGTACAAGTAGCTAAGGCGCAGCAACTAAGGCGAGGAGATACTTTAACAATGAAGCCTCCCTTTGTGGTGAAACCGACCTCGGAAGACAACTCTTTAGGGGTGACATTGGTGTGGGATGAATCTCAGATAGAAGCAGCTTTGGATAGGGGGTTTGAATTAGACGATCTATTGTTGGTTGAAGATTATATTCCTGGCAGAGAACTGCGTGTGGGCGTGGTTGAGAGTGCGGGTAAGTTGTGGGTCCCACCGATGATAGAGTATTTAGTTAGCAAAGAACATCCTATTAGAACTATACATGATAAGTACGATCTCCAATCTGACGGAACCCCTGGAAAGCAACCAGAGAAACCTATAGCAAAGCCAATTTGTCCGGCGAATGTGACCCCAGAGTTATTTGAGAAACTAGCGAATGCAGCTAAAACAGCTCATATTGCATTGGGATGTCGCGATTATTCTTTGTATGACTTTCGGGTACACGCCGAAACTAATGAGCCTTATTTGCTGGAAGCAGGATTATTTTGGACTTTTGGAAAAATTAGTATGATTTCGCGGATGCTTCAAGCTGATGGGCAAAGTCTGGAGAATGTGGCTTTGGAGTTGTGGAGTGTGGCAGCTAACCGGACTCGCATTGCCTGTAGTTCTGCATTTAAGTATGTTAGTCTGTAAAAGTCGAAAATACAATTAAAAAACGGTAGTTCTGTAGAAGTATTGATTTATAATGGAGTATGGAAATAGGGAACAGAAAAGTTTCCACATTCTATGTTTCAAAAGAATACTCTCCCTAATCCCTAGTTGACTTTTGAACGGAATGTCACTACTTGTACACTACTACCCAAAGCAACAATTTTTCAGTCTATGCAAACAATTGAAAAATTCCCAAATTCTCTACCATCAAATATTAGATTGCGGTTTTTGCGTGATGAGGAAAAAAGCTTTACTACCTGCGAAAAAGAACTGCCTCTAGTCATAGAAGCAGTCAGAGAAAAATCATTTACAGCCCTCGTTTAACCAGACTTTCATTGCCTGCAGTTCTGCATTTAAGTATGTTAATCTGTGAAAGTCGAAAATACAATTAAAAAACGGTAGTTCTGTAGAAGTAGTGATTTATAATAGAGTACGGAAATAGGGAACAAAAAAGTGTCCACATTAGAGTTGTCGCTAAATAGAGGGGAAAAATCGCTCAAACCTAGACAGAGCAAAAATTTCAGGCGTTTTTAATTGCCAATGGTTATAATCCTTACAGGACAAGGCTTTCGGGGATTTTTAAGCTTATAAAGCGACAAGTCTATTCTATGTTTCAAAAGAATACTCTCCCTAATCCCTAGTTGACTTTTGAACGGAATGTCACTACTTGTACACTACTACCCAAAGCAACAATTTTTCAGTCTATGCAAACAATTGAAAAATTCCCAAATTCTCTACCATCAAATATTAGATTGCGGTTTTTGCGTGATGAAGAAAAAAGCTTTACTACCTGCGAAAAAGAACTGCCTCTAATCATAGAACCAGTTAAGGAAAAATCATTTACAGCCCTCGCTGAATTAGTCAGGGAAAATAGCGATTGGTTTAATAGACAGCAAGATATCTACGGGGCTATTTTGTTCCGGGGATTTGAAGTAGAAACTGCGGTGCAATTTGAAAGCATCCTAAAGCTACTGAAGGTTAAACTGGAATCAAATTATTATTTTGGTAGCGCTCAAAGGGAACGAATAACTGATAAAGTTTTTACCTCTTCTGAAGCACCAGCGAATATGATAATACCGCCACATAATGAACTCAATATGGTGCCACTGAGGCCGAATTTTCTAGCTTTTTTCTGTCAAATTGAACCTGCTTTATATGGCGAAACTCCCATTATTAATACAGAAAAAATATTTAATGAATTGTCTCCTAAATTGCAGTATAAATTCGCTAATTCACCTCAGAAATATGTGAGATTTGTTCCCAATCATTTATTAGGGATTGTTTTTGAGAAACTCTCGCGAGAGGAAATAACAAAAATGCTTCAAGAGGAGGAATTTTGTTTTCACTGGAAAGCAGATGGTTCTCTTTATTTTGAATGTTCTTACATTCCCCTATTCTATCACCCGATAACAGGCAAACTGTGCTTTGGTCTCACCACTTGTGATTGTTTTGTTACGAGAAAATGGTATCGAAATATTGGGCAACGCTATCCATTTATACAAGAACTTTATTACAATTCACTGCCTTCTAAATTATATAAAACATTAGAAGAAAGGCGAGGGTCAACAGCAACAGTACTCGAAAATTTGCAACAACAAAGCAGTACGCTAAGTATGTGTTTGGTTAATGAAGAGGGAAACTGTACGAAAATGACAGAGGGAGAGGCAACAGAATTGGCAAAAGCTGAATGGAAAAATGCTGCAGTATTTCCGTGGAGACAAGGAGACATTTTAGTAATAGATAACTTACAGGTTGCCCACGGTCGGCTTAATACTCAACTACCGCGTAAAATTCTCACCGCTTTTGGAAATATGTGCGATATTCGCAACATGAAATAAAACATTCAATTAGTATAACATACTACTTTTGCAGTAGGATTTATCCCTGGTCTAGAGTAATTTATACACCGATTTGTTAATTTAAACAACATCAATAAAGTTATGTCCAATCTGCGATCGCTTTCTATATCTCACATACAGCAAGTAAATTGGTTTCTGTATAAGTTCAACCCAATAGGTTTGGCAGATAAAATATCTATAGCAATTCGGATCAAATCTTTTATAGATATTCTAACTGTTAAAAATACACTACAAATATTAATTGAACGTCATCCTATTCTCCGCAGTTTATATTCTGAACAAGATGGAAACCTGATTTCAGAAATTCGGGAAAATGTAGAGATTGAGTGGGAAGAAATAGATGCTTCATCTTGGAATAATGCGGAATTAAATGAACAATTATCGGAGCGACAAAAACTTCCTTTTAATCTGGAAACTGGTGGAGTATTTCGGGCTTGTTTATTTAGTATTTTGGCAACAGAAAATATTTTATTATTGACTCTGCATCAAATAGCTGGAGATCGCGATTCCTTATTAATATTAGTGGATGAGTTTGTAGCTATTTACGAATCACAAATTAATAATATTAGCTCAAATTTACTACCACTAAATACTACTTATACGGATTATGTTGATAGAGAATTAGAATTTCTCAATAGTTTGTCAGGAAAACAAATTGGTGATTATTGGCAGGAAAAGTTAGGGGATGAATTACCTATCCTAGAATTACCAACAAGTTTTTCTCGTCCGAGTATGAGAACCTATAATGGTAATGCTCTAAAATCAACTATAGATTCCGAATTAAATCAAAAAATTCAACAACTAGCAAAAACCCTAGAGGTAAAACAGGAGGAGATAATATTAGCAGTATTTAAAGTTCTGCTTTACCGCTACACGGGAGAGGAAGATATTCTGGTTGGTTTATTGCAAAACCGAGAAAAACAAACATCATTTGCAGAAGTAGTTGGGAATTTTACTAATATTACAGTTGTCAGAAATTTAGTCTCAGATAATATTAAGTTTACAGATTTTTTAAATCAAGTTAGCAAGAAAGTATTTGAAACTGAGAATTATCGAGATTATCCTTATGCTCTACTTGTTAAACAATTAAAATCTGCCGATATGAGTCATTATCCAATCTGTCAGGTGGGTTTTGGTTATCATAAATTTCAGAAATTATTCCAGGCAAAAGAACTAGAATTAGGATACTTTGAACTGCTAGAACAAAAAGTAGACTTTGAACTGAGTTTAGAAATAACAGAATTACCGGAATTTCTGTTGGCTGAGTTTAAATATAATAGTGATGTATTAGAGTTGAAAACTGTTGCTCAAATCGCCGAACATTTCCAGAATTTACTAACAGCAGTTGTAGAAAATCCTGATACACCAGTAGATAAATTATCAATACTGAGTGAAGCGGAAAAACAGAAAATTTTGGTGGCATGGAATGATACTCAAAAAGATTATCCTCAAGGAGTATCTATTCATCAATTATTTGAGAGTCAAGTCGAGAAAACACCAGATGCAATAGCAGTTATTTTTGGTGAAGAAAAACTGACTTACTCCGAGTTAAATAATAAAGCAAATAAACTTGCTCACTATTTACAAAAATTGGGAGTAAAACCAGAAGCACATCTAGGAATTTGTGTCGAACGTTCCCTAGAAATGGTTGTGGGATTATTAGGAATTCTGAAAGCAGGAGCAGCTTATGTACCCTTAGATCCCAACTACCCTTCAGAACGTTTAGCTTATATGATTTCTGATTCACAACTGTCAGTGTTGCTGACTCAGGAATCATTATTGACATCCTTACCAGAGGATCAAGCACAAGTTGTTTGTTTAGATAGAGACTGGGGAGCGATCAAGGAATTCTCTACAGCAAATTTGAGCAGTGGAGTCACGTCAGAAAATCTAGGTTACATCATCTACACTTCCGGTTCCACAGGTAAACCCAAGGGAGTTGCTATGAGTCAACGCGCTTTGGTTAACTTGATTATGTGGCAAAAAGAAGAAGCAAATGTAGGTGAAGGTGCGAGAACATTACAATTTTCTCCCATTAGTTTTGACGTATCCTTCCAAGAATTTTTTGCAACCTGGTATTCTGGAGGTACTCTGGTATTAGTTTCTCAAGAAGTCAGACGCGATAGTTTTGCTCTGATGAAATTTATGGTTGAGACTCAGATAGAAAGAATATTTCTGCCCTTTGTAGCATTACAGCAGTTAGCAACAGTTGCTGCTCAATGTCAAGCTTTACCTCCATTGCGAGAAATTATCACAGCAGGAGAACAGTTGCAGGTGACTCGAGACTTAGTGGCAATGATGAACCGACTTCCCGACTGTAAACTGCAAAACCAATACGGACCTTCAGAAAGTCATGTTGTTTCTGCTTACACTCTGGAAGGTGCTGCTAAAAATTGGCAGAAATTACCGCCTATTGGTCGTCCTATTGCCAACAATCAACTTTATATTTTGGATAGAAATTTAGAACCAGTTCCTATTGGTGTTCCCGGAGAACTTTATATTGGTGGAGTCGGTCTTGCTAACGGTTATCTTAACCGTCCGGACTTAACTGTGGAAAGGTTTATTAATATCCCCCTTCCGTCACCCTTGGAAAAGGGGAGACCAGAAGAAATCCCCCTTCAGTCACCCTTGGAAAGGGGGAGACCAAATGAAGTTCCCCCCTTACAAAGGGGGGTTAGGGGGGATAATATTTCCCTCTACAAAACAGGAGACCTCGCTCGTTATCTGTCTGATGGCAACATCCAATTTTTAGGTCGTATTGATAACCAAGTTAAAATTAGGGGTTTCCGCATTGAAATTGGGGAAATTGAAACTACTCTCAGTCAACATCCCATAGTCAAAGAAACAGTAGTATTAGCAAGGGAAGACCAACCTGGTAATAAGCGTTTAGTTGCTTACGTTGTACCCGAAAATGAAACTACTCAAGATGTCGTACCTCAATTAAAACAATATCTGAAGGAAAAATTGGCAGAATATATGGTTCCCTCAGCTTTTGTGGTGTTGTCGGAACTACCCTTAACTCCCAGTGGGAAAGTTAACCGTCGCGCTTTACCCGCACCTGATATTTCTAGTTTTAGTCAGAGCGATAATTTTGTTGCACCGCGCGATAGTATAGAAGAAGAACTAGCACAAATGTGGTCAGAAATTCTGAATATTAATCCAGTGGGAGTTAAAAGTAATTTCTTTGAGTTAGGAGGTCATTCTCTTTTAGCTGTTAATTTAATGGCAAAAATTCAGCAACGCTTTGCCAAACAATTACCTTTATCTACTTTATTAACCAACCCGACAATTGAAGATTTAGGCAGTTTAATTCGAGGAGAAAGTCAAGTTAGTTCTTCTTCTCTAGTTCCCCTGCAAACTCAAGGAAATAAACAACCATTTTTCTGCGTACATCCTGCCGGAGGTCATGTATTTTATTATCAGGAATTATCCCAATATTTAGGTAATAATCAACCTTTTTATGGTTTACAAGCACAGGGGTTTGTTGAAGGGGAAAAAATCTTGACTAAAGTTGAAGATATGGCTGAGTTCTATATCAAAACTATCCAAGAATTTCAACCACAAGGACCCTATCAAATAGGTGGTTGGTCTTTTGGAGGAGTTGTTGCTTTTGAAATGGCACAAAAACTACTTCAGCAAGGTGAAGAAGTTAGTTTATTAGCTTTATTAGACCCTTGGGTTCCGATTTTATTAGACCCTAATAAAAAAATTGATAATTTGTATATGAGGGGTGTATTAAGTCGTTACTTTGGAGGTATGTTTGGTGTAACTAATTTAGTTACTGAAGATGAATTATTAGATTTAAATTCAGAAGCACAAATAGAGTTTATAATTGATAAGGCAGAGAAATTAGAGTTATTTCCCAAGGAAGCTACTCGCGAACAAAACCGACGCTTTATTGATGTGATAATTGGTACTTTAAAAGCCACTTATGCTTATAAACGTCGTCCTTATCCAGGAAAAGTAACGGTTTTTCGGGCACAAAAAAAGCATCCCCATGGCATAGATCCTCAATTAGTTTGGGTAGAAATGTATGCTATTTTAGATGTAGCTGATATGGAAGTAGTTATGGTTCCAGGTAATCATTTTACATTTATCAAGGAACCAAATAATAAAGTATTAGCAGAACATTTGAGTGAACATTTAAAGTAGAGCTAACACAGATTATGGCACGGATATACGGATTAAGAATAGACGTTTATAAGGGGATTTAAACCCAAGGGGGGATATATAACTGTACTTTATTGATTAAAGAACTGCTAATGAGTTATTAGCTTATTTAACTGATAACTGAAAAATCTATGCCTTACAGTAAATTAACTTTAGAGGAACTGAAACAAAAATTTAATATAATTCTTACAGGCAACAAAGGAAAATTTAATAACTTACCAGAAGTTACTCCTAGTCAATTTCTTATTGAAGCCTTAGAAGAATATTTACCTTTAGCAGTAGCAATAGGTTCTGAAAAAGCTCGCTCTGAATTAATAGTTGCACCAATCTTAGTAGCAGTTAGAAAACATTTCAACCAACAAATAAGTTTATTTTCTGTTATTGAGTTTAATGTTGACACAGAACTAGGATTAAATAGTTTTTGCGATTTTATTATTAGCAATTCAACGCAACAATTGTTCATCGAATCACCAGTTATTACCTTAGTAGAAGCTAAAAACGATAATCGTAAGCATTCAGCAGTCAGCTCTCAGTTATCAGCTATGATTTATTACTTCATTCTTTTGGAACGAGGAATTAGTCTCTAAGGAAAATTAAAAGTCCGATATGAAAAAGGTCACCAACTAAACTTAGTAAGTTATTACTTTCATGCATCTGTTTAAGTAGCACTACCCAGGAAATACTAGTCCATGACTCAGGAAAAGCTGAGAGCTGACTGCTAATAGCTGAATGCTTACCGATAATCTTAAATCTGGTTTAGCTCAATGTATAGCAGAAATGGTTGCTGCTCAAATTTTCAACCAACGTCAAGGTAACAATATTTCCAAAATTTATGGAGCTATTACTACTGGAACAGTTTGGCAATTTTTAGAGTTAGAAGGTGAAACTGTGGTATTAGATTTACCGAATAATTAACAATTATTAATTATTAATTAAATAATTCAGCTTTATTAGCCTCCCCTTTCAAGGGGAAAAGCGGTCGTTTGCGGAGCAGTCCGTTAGGATGGGATGGCGAGGTTTCCGTTCCCTCCGGGACGCTATCCTACGGAATGCTCCGCAAACGCGTTTCATGTCGCGCAGCGAAACGCCATATCCAATCTCCCCTTGAGAGAAGAAATAATGTTTCCTTATACTCAATTCCCGAGCGGTTTTAACCTTCTTGTAATTATCAATTATCAATTATCCATTAATGAAAAGAATATTATGTGGAAAACTTACCAAAAATTTTAGGAATATTGACCAGTTTTGTTAGTTAATAATTACGCTTTTATAGTATAGTAATAGGTAAGCATTCAGCGTTCAGCTAGTCTATTTTCCTGTGGAATGCTGCGCAAACGGAGGAACTATGTTAACAGCTATCAGCTTCTGAGACATATCTACATTTATCGCCACGCAATTGTACAATTGTATAGGTTGACAACTTAAATTCGTCGTTCTTATGCTTCAATTCTCTGGTTGAAAATATAGTAGAAATTAAACGAATACTTGCTTCATTTATTAAAAAGCTGAGAGCTAAGAGCTGACCGCTAATAGCTGAATACTTACAGTAACAGTAAAAAAATTGGAGATGAACTATGTTAGGAACAGCATCAGAATCTAAGAAGAAAATTTACCGAATTATCTACGGTTACTGGCAAAGTCAATGCGTTTATACTGCTACAAATTTAGGTATCCCAAATTTACTACATTATGGACCACAAACTGTTGAAATAATAGCAGAAAAAACTGGAACAAAAGCAGAAAAACTTTATGTTGTGCTGCGTGCTTTAGCTCATTTAGGCATATTTGTAGAAAAGCCAGGGCGTGTTTTTGCTGCTACAGAATTATCAGAACTTTTAATTACAGATGATTCCCCATCCATAGGTCATTTTTTAATGCACATTACAGAACCTGATATGTGGGATGGTTGGCGAGAATTAGAAAGTAGTTTAAAGACTGGAGAAGTACCTTTTGAATTAGCTAAAGGAAAGGATTTTTACAGTTCTTTTATGACAGAAAATCCACGAAGTAAATATCTGTTCAATAATGCTATGAGTTTCCTAACTGCTGAAGCTGTCGATCCATTGTTTGAAGTTTATGATTTTAGTCGTTTTCAAACAGTAATGGATGTAGGAGGAAATCAAGGAACATTAATTGCTAATATTGTTAAAAGGTTTGGCTGTAAAGGAATTTTATTTGACTTACCCCATGAGGTAGAAACTGCTCCTAATAATATCTCTAAATATGGAGTTCTTGACTCAGTAAAAATTGTAGGTGGTAGTGCTTTAGAATCTTTACCAAAAGGTGCTGATGCAATTACAATGAAGTATTTTCTATCAGTATTTAGTCGCGAAGATTCAATTAAGGTACTGACTAACTGTCGAGAAGCTCTCCCTAAAGATGGTAGAGTAATACTTTTACAAACTTTAGTTCCCTCTTTGGGAGCGCCTGTAGAATATCCCGATGGCACAATACCTGGTTTGGCAGCAGTGCAAATGATGATTACCAACCCAGGGGGATATTGGCGCACAGAAGAGGAATATAAAGATTTGTTTGCAGCTAGCGGTTTTCAACTCGAACAAGTGGTTTATACTGGTACCAGTCTGACAGTTATGGAGTTTAGTCCCTGTTGAAGTAGTACTCAGCACTCAGCTATCAGCTATCAGCTATCAGCTGATCAAGGTCTCTATAAATTTTTGAGAAATGGTATAGCTGAAGTCAGAAGTCAACCCCAAGGGGGGAAGTAAAGGCGAATGGCCATTCGCCCCTATATTCGCAGCACGGACTAAATTTGAGAGACCCGAGAATGTCTGCGCTAGTAATGGTGACTGCTATATATAGGGGTTTTCACAAAGGTAGAATACAGACAAAATATAAGTATGTTTGAAGTTTAATAATTACAGACCTAATAGCTGTATTCTATGTTAATGAAAACCGCTATAATATCAAATCCGGTTAAACAGTCATAGATTGGTTAAGTCAAAAGGAGTCAGGAGCCATAATTCAGTAGGAGAGAGAATTACAAACACTTAGTAGTTATGATGATTGGAGAATTTTTTTATGTTCAACCAGATTTGATCTACAGCAGTTTTCCTGCACGGTAGACCACAGTAGGGACGTTCCATGGAACGTCCCTACAAGGTTTTGATTATTACCAGAAAATACTGATAACTGATAACTGTTAACTGATAACTGATAATAGTTGCTGAATCATTCTTTCTGCTTGAGAAGCATAACCACCACCAAATAGATTAAAATGATTCAAAATATGATACAGATTATAAAGAATTTTCCGCTGCTTGTAGCCATCGTCTAAAGGCCAAGTTTCATTGTAACCACGATAAAAAGCATTGGGAAAACCACCAAATAATTCTGTCATGGCAATATCAACTTCCCGATCGCCCCAATAAGTCGCCGGGTCAAAGATCGCGGGTTCTCCATCCGCTGTAACTGAAGCATTTCCTCCCCATAAGTCACCGTGAACTAAAGAGGGTTGGGGTTGATGACCTGCTAATATTTCTGGAATAATTTTCAGCAAGCGATCGCCCTGACTAAAACTGCCACCGCGACGCTTTGCTAATTTGAGTTGATAACCAATGCGATGTTGTACCCAAAATTCTGCCCAGTCTGCTACCCAAGTATTAATCTGGGGTGTGGAACCAATAGTATTGTTAATATCCCAACCAAATTCGCTTTTTCCTTGGTAGCGATGTAAAGCAGCTAAGTTACGCCCCATCTCTTCCCAAGATTTATCGTTACCGCGACCGCCTAAGTCTAGCCATTCCAATACTATATAACAATTATTTCCCTCTGTTCCATAGCATAAAGGTTTAGGAACTCGAATAGTTTGAGTTTCCCACATTTGCTTTAACCCCAACGCTTCTGCTCGAAACATTTCCACTAGAGAAGCTTGATTAATTTTGACAAAATAGCTACGAGTGCCATTCGTTATTTTATAACCACTGTTGATGCAACCTCCACCGACGGAACTATGGTTAGTGACTTCAAATTTTTCCTCTGTTACTTGGGTGATATGTTCGGCAATTTTTTTCCACATATATATTAAATAATCATTTCAACCAACATTTAATCATGTCAGAAATTGAAGGTTTTAGGGCAAGCGATCGCCAATTAATAAGCGGCGTTGCTGAGTGGTAATGATTTTTAGATTAAGTACCAACGCAAAACATAAGTTTTTCAATTTTACCTTCAGCTACTTACCATTACATTTCAGCAACACCTAATAAGCAGTATAGAATCTTGACCAAAAAATAGGGTTTCAAGCCTCCCCTTTTAAGGGGATGAAAAAAGTAAACTTCAGTATTTCAAGCCTCCCTATTCCATGGAGGTACTGATAACTGATAACTGATAACTGAAATGACATACTCCCGACGTTGCGCATGGCACGACAACGCGGGATTATTCAGTCTGGGAAACCCTGACCGCAGTTTTGACAGAAGTGATACCCTCCTCCTGTGTTCAAAATAGACGGTTCTGTATTGCGATACCGAGATCCTGAAGTTACGTAATTGTTGTAATTGCACGACCTACATTAATTTGCAAATTATCTAAAGATTGTTGACTTTGAATTATCCCAATTAGTTGCTCAGAACCATTACCCATAAAGCCATCAGCATCAAAGAAAATTCCTAAACCAGAAACGCCATTGGGTAAATCTACTGTATCTAGGCTATACTCTATGGCTCCCTTGAGTTGAATTATATCTTGACCTACTTCAAAGTCAGTAATTAAACCGTAGCTTGGAGGTGGTTCAGTGGGAGGTGGGGCAATAATGAATCGCACCTGGCTATCATCGTAATAAATGTTAGAGACGTCTCCAAGAACAAATGTATCTTGACCAGCACCACCAGTCAGTGTATCTCTTTCCAGTTGACCTGGTTGTTCCTCTAAAGCATTTACACCTATAAGAATGTCATCACCGTGACCACCGTTAAGTGTATCTTTACCAAAACCACCGATGATGGAATCTTCGCCTGTACCCCCATCTAAATTATCATTACCTGCGTCACCATTTAGGGTGTCATTACCGCCAAGACCAAATACAAAATCATCACCAGTACCACCATTAAGGCTATCATCATCCCTACCACCTAGAAGGAAATCATCATCACTTCCACCGTCTATGGTATCTCGACCACCCCTACCAATTAGTATATCTCTACCCTCAAAGCCATTGATTTCGTCGCCAAAACGAGTGCCTAAGAGAAAATTGTTACCTTTGTCGCCGTTGATAATTGCCATATTAATTATTTCCTTGCAAAAACTATGGATACTTTATAACTGTAGTTTAGACTACTATCATAGTGATAATCTAAAAAATCAAGCAATAGCAAATCAGCATCTTTAAGCTAATCTTTATATAGATAATTTATATAAATCTATTAGTTTTTCAAATAATTCTAAATTATAGATAAAGCAATAAAAAATTTCATAATCATACTAACTAATACTAATTAAATAAAACAATGCTACAAAAATGTGGTGATTGGGAACAGAATTTTATATAAATATTCACAAAATTAGTATTTAGGTTGTCAATGGTTACAAATTGATTTACAAAATAATGTTGATTTTTGTGAAGTGTTAAATAGAGTTGTTGGGAAATAAAAATTGAACAATGCTCAAAAGGTTACTCTATAAGGTTTTCAGGATTTTAGGACTGAAAAAAGGCTATAAACTTTGATTGATAAGGGTTTTAGCCATTTTTTTAGCTTAATTCCCAACAACTCTAATATGTAAAAACCTTATAAAAACGGAAATACGTTGGACTCATCACTACAACTTATAGTAGTTTTCTAGAGACAGGAAGGTGTGAAATCTTCATAAAACTTGACCACTGCTCTAAAAATAGGCCGATATTAATGCTGGGGATGGTAATTTGGTAGTCCTGCATGGTAATGGTGAGGATATATATTTTTTAATTTCTCCGAGACTCCCCATCCCCCCATCTCCCCATCTCCCCATCTCCCCATCTCCCCATCTCCCTACACTCCCGATGCTTCCTTTACGATTACTATGCACCACCAACGGTAATTTTAACCCACAAAAATTTAGATGTCCACCCTGTGATGTTAGAATAGCAATAACTTTTGACTAAAGCAGAGAATAAACCTGTAGAGAAAAAAAGCAGTGATATTCCCAGAAGCTTGAAAATTAACATCACTATGAGCAACCTCGATGACCTGAAGATAAAGTCGGGGCAAATTCTTCAAGCTAGAGAAGTTTTAAGTGTTAGAGTTGAGAACAGGCGATACTGCTGACGCAACGCTCGGCATTTTCCTTTCCTGCGGAATGCTACGCAAACGGAATGCTGCGCAAACATGTGGCGCAGCGAAACGCTACTAGAGAAGAAAAAAAACTCCTTGAACTCTCTATCCAAGAAGTAATATCAGGCAAAGTTAGCGATCGCTCAATTTAGGAAGCAAGAATTTAGAAAAGCATCAATTAATACTGAATTAGCAACTATCGCAGAAAAGCTAGATAACTTAGCAGAAGTAACTCTACACACTCAAAACTTTCAACAAAACCTCTGCCATCTCTTTACATCCCACCTGTTTCATTCCTTCGGACATAATATCTCCAGTACGATAACCCTGCTCCAATACTTCCAAAACTCCTTTTTCAATTTTGTCTGCTGCCACAGGTTGCTCTAGAGCATAACGTAACATCATTGCCACACTCAAAACTTGTGCCAGAGGATTAGCCTTATCCTGACCTGCAATATCCGGGGCAGAACCGTGAACAGGTTCAAACACTCCTGGTCCAGAAGCACCTAAACTGGCAGAAGGTAACATTCCAATACTTCCTGTCAACATGGCAGCAGCATCAGAGAGAATATCCCCAAATAAATTTCCTGTGACAATGGTATCAAATTGTCTGGGCCAACGAACAAGCTGCATAGCAGCATTATCTACATATAAATGAGATAACTCCACATCTGGATATTCTGGAGCAAGTAGGGTAACGCGATCGCGCCACAACTGAGACACTTCTAAAACATTTGCCTTATCAACCGAACACAACTTACCCCCTCGTTTCTGGGCAGTCTCAAACCCCACCTTAGCAATACGGTCAACCTCTGACTCAGAATAGGCCATTGTATTGACACCTCGTTTTTCTCCAGTCTCTGTTTCAAAAACGCCCTTGGGTGTGCCAAAGTAGACCCCACCAGTTAATTCTCTGACCACCATAATATCCACATCTTCGACTATTTCTCGTTTCAGAGTCGAAGCATCTATTAATTGGGGCAAAATTTTGGCAGGCCGTAAATTGGCAAATAATCCTAATCCGGCCCTTAGTCCTAATAGTCCGGTTTCTGGCCGTTGATGGCGGGGTAAATTATCCCACTTATAACCACCGATGGCTGCTAATAGTACCGCATCGCTATTACGACACATTTCTAGAGTTTGGCTAGGTAGAGGTTCCCCAGTAGCATCAATGGCCACTCCACCAATAGGAGCTTCTTGAAATTCAAAGTTGAGGTTAAATTGGCCCCCAACTACTTTCAAGACATCTACCGCCACTGCCATAATTTCAGGGCCAATGCCGTCACCGGGAAGTAGAGTAATGCGGTAGTTCATCATGTTCTATATTTTTAATTTTGTATGGGTTAGTTTATGATTGAGCTAAATATTAACTATATAGCAATCAGGAATCAGATGTGAGAATGGAAGTGTTTCTTAAAAGAATAGAGTATAACAGTTATCTTATTAATATATATACATTTTTTCCTTCTTCTCTGTTCCCTGTTCCCTGTTCCCTATTCCCTAAAAATATCCAATATCTCACAACTCAAATCATATTGCTATATATAGCAATTTTCATCAGAGATTAAGATACAAAATTTTAGCTTTTAGAAAACGCCGGATTTGAGAACTGGGAACATAGAAGAAGAAAAATAAGTCTTCTTATTATAGAAATTACAATTTCAGTGATTAATTTTTATTAAGTAATCTCAATTCTAATAGTTTAGCTTCGATCTATAGGAACTAAATTTCAACACTGTTTGTGTAGTCCTGTTCCAGGATTTTCCCACAACTATTAAATCTGTTATTCCCTAAAAATAAATATTATTCTACTCAGAGATTGTTTGTAAAGGAAATATAAAAAGGAGATAGGGAACAGGGAACAGGGAACAGGGAACAGGGAACAGGGAATAGGGAATAGGGAATAGGGAATAAGGAGGAAGAAATCAAGACAAATATTTGTCGCTTAAAAATCTAGGAATATATGTACTGAATACTTCTCTACCTACCAAATTTCAATCTCTTGAAGTATTACCGCTTTTAGATTTTAGTCACTCGCATGTTCTCTTAATACTTATTTTACAAACAGTCTCTCAGAGTAGCAACAAAAATTGATTGATGAACAGTATAATTTCAATTATCTAGTTAAATTAAATTTATTAACAATGAAGAAATCATTATTATTTCTGAATAAATTAATTACAACTCTGGCTCTATCTACGATATTAGTTAGCTGGCTTGGTTTTAATCACATAACTCAAGCTAAAACTGAAGAAAAGTCTGCTGCTTGTGTTGTAGTTGATTTTGATAACAGATTGAGAGTTTCAGGACCTTGTAAGGTTAAATTAACAACAAGTAATTCTGGTGTTGAGTTTGATATTAATTGGGATGGTTCTACTAGAAGTCAGTTTTCTATGAGTAAATTTCCTCCTGATGATAGAACTTATAGAGTAGAAATGAGCAATGGAGGCAGAGCTACTATTCAAGTTCAGAAAGAAGGTAAAGTATTTATTTTCAGAACCGATAGGGGGTTTAGAGGTCACATAATATTTCCTTAGCATAGGAATTACACAAAACAAATTGATTAAGTATCAGCAAAATTTATCCTGAATTTAGCTTTTACATGATGTTATTATTGATGACGTAACTTTAACTATAGCTGTGTGAATAAAAATGAATATAAGGCTAAAATATGTAACTATTATTCCCCTGATTTTACTCTCTATCTTGGGTGTAAAAATTTTATCTATTCGTACATCTCATGCATCATATCAGTCACAAATATTAAACCAAATTTCACCTCACCAAACTGATAAATTTTTATTAGCTGCTATTGATAATTGTGAAGTATCAATGCCAGCTTCTGAAACTAATGAACGTCTAGTTTTGAATGTCCGAGAAGTACCAAATGGTGATATTGTTGATACAGTTGATGATGGAGAAACAGTCAAATTAGAAACAGCAGGTGATATTGAAGGTTTGTATTGGGTGAAGATTGTTGACCCTGTTGTAGGATATGTTTGGACGGAATATCTGACAAATTGTAAATAATTTTTTTGGTTATAAATACGTTAATCAATATTAGACTCAGCTAGAGAAATAAAATTTGTTTTTAAGCTGAATTATTTTTATTTATTGCTGAAATTGTGACATTAACCAACTTGACTACTAAAAGTTGATTCTTTACTACTAAAAGTTGATTCACGTGTCGCCTAAGTTGCAATGTTTAATTACAGAAGTTTTGGAGTTCATGAGGTACAAAGTTTTGCGAGTTTAGGTATGGATGGAATAGGGAAGACAGATTAGTATTAGGTAGTGCTCAATATGTAATGATAGAAGAGTAAAAGTTACTGTTGTCCATC
>NZ_JBNHEP010000271.1:0-25610 GCF_050015995.1 Dapis brunnea BLCC-M229
ACCTTAAATACTTCTTCATGGCCATCTTTAGCTTTTTTTTACAAACAGTCTCTGACTTTGCCTGCAATAATAATATAGATACCTGACTCTTCTCGATCTGCTTGCCAAAACTGACCGACTTTGGGTGTTAAATATTCTAATGTTTTCAGGCAATTTTCAACTTCTTTTTCTGAAAGTGAATATCCTAAGACATCAGTGAGCTGCCCCTGAGTTAAAGCAGGAGTAGGTGCATTTTGAACCATAACTCAAAATTTTATTTACTAAATATTTACTATTAGTTGTTAAAAGAGTTGAAACTTAATATTCCCAGAGATGGGTTAAGATTTTGGTCAGAGTTAAGATCGCGAATTACAATCTTTTTCTCATTAATATCTCGATCAGGAATTTCTTCCGCTTTCGGTGGCTTTGGTTTGGTCGATAAACCCATTTGTTTGAGTAAGCGGTTAATATGGCGATCGCTTAACTCAATATCAAATTCTTTTGCTAAATGTTTGTTTAACCAATTAGCAGTCCACCGATGGAATACATAACCAAATTCCCTAGGACTATTAGTTACTAACTCTTTCAACCGTTCTAAATATTGTTCGTTAACTTCTTGGGGACGACCGATGGGATGATTCTTCCATTTGTGAGCTTGACCAGACTTAGCGACAAGTATCCAATGTCTAGCTGTCGCTAGAGAACAACCTATAGCTTTACATATTTGGCTCTGGGTTTTGCCTTCATCTGCTAGCAGCATGATTTCTATTCTCTGGCGATATTGCCACGGCAACTTATCATCTAGATTTTTTTCTAAAAGTTTACGCTGAAAAGATGTTAAGCAGTTGCCGTATACACCTGATTTACTCGTTGTAAATTTGGAGTTTGAGTGGTTGGACAACATATGTTTATAGTTATTTGTTTATAGCTCCAGTTTTTCTAGGAGAAATATATTTCTCAACTACATACCATACCAATTCAATAAAATAATGTTACAAATAAATCCTGGTAAATCCTTGCCTGGTATGGATTTTACCATAGCAGCCATTTTTCAAGTTGGTATTACTTATGCAGTTTTGTCTTTTTTATTTGAAAATTTGTTTTTATGTTATTAGCGGTACTTTGATATTTTTCACAGCGAAAATGGCTTCAAAGCATCAAGGGGTAAGGGAAATACGCTGCTCAGGGTAAAAATGGCTTAAACCTAGAGATATCAGGGAACAGGTTAATTAAAGGTAAAACCTATATTGTATAAGGATTTGATACTATTTTTAACATATTTTTTGCTAAAGTACCGATATCCGAAAGTTTTTGACAAGATGAAAGTTCTTGAAACTTACTAGACAGGTCTTTAGAGTTGGAGTTGTTTGGTTTCATCAGTTCAATTTTAAATTGAATATTTAATACACAACCAACATACAACTACTCCAGCCAAATGACTTGCCAACTTGGCAGGAATTTCTCCTCAATTTTCTACCTGGAGTTTAGACTATTCTAAGATTATATTATTTACCCCAAATATTGAATAATGAGTCAATATTTAGTCGAAACTCCAGTTCAAAGCGTTGTTTTAATTGTGGGTACATGAGTAGGTATGGAGGAAAAAGCTTAACTATATTAAGTTTTGCAAACTAACCCCAAACTCCGACCTACAATTAATCTGAGGAAAAATTTACATTTTGTTGCATAGTGACAAATTTTAATGCCTATCTATCTAGCAGCAAAATTACCTCTACAACGGTTTTCATTTGGGTAGACTACAGTCGAAAAAAGTGCCTGGTTTTAGACTGAAAACCCTAATGCATGGATCGGATTTTGGGCAGAATAATTGGAGAAAAATCAAGGGACAAAATATCCGACTACCTCCTCTATAATTCCCTTTTCCTCCTAACTACTCCCCTACTCCCCTACTCCTTCAAAAGACTTTTTCAGCAAACCCTAATTAAATTTTAATTTCTACTTTCAGTAAATCACCAAAAAAATCCGGGTTTCCCATCTTTAGCTAATATGTAAACCCGGTTTCTTTGCTGACAATTCATTTTGTTTGAATATCCTAGCTAGCTGACAAATGCTACTTCCGGTACAGCATCATCATGTTCAACCCTGAACACATTAGCACTTAAATTAGCTACAATTTGTTTTCCCTGTTGGGTCAAATTCAGATAGGATATCGCATCCCTAATATAGCTATAAACTACATTCCAGTAAAACTTAGGATAACCCTGACGTAAATCGCCTGGATTATTGTATCCTAATATTTTATTTTGGCCTGTTTCCTCAAATTCATAGAAGAGGGCACTAATTTTTTGTAAATAGCGGGGGTCACTCAATTGACCAATTAAATCTGCGGCTCTCACTAAACCAGGATAGTTTTCCTTATCCTGATGATCCTTATCTGCTGGTACAGGGAAACGAGTCAGTTCTATATTACGCTTAATTATTTCTGCGTCAATTAACTTATGACCTCCAAAGCGTTCGTCAATAAATAACTTACCTCGATCGACATGATAGGGAGTAAGACTAGCATCTGTAGCACCTCTTGGTAGAGATACTTTCATGTTATCTATCCCCGTAGCATACAATCTCAAATTCCCTCGATCTTGGCGACATACACCTTTAACATATCCAATATCATGACAAAGTAGGGAAATGTGGTAGTGTAACCAATCTTCACAAGATACGCCTCCTTCACGGATATGCTTCCCTCGTAACATTTCTTGTCCTACTAAAGTTACAAGAATAGTATGTTCTACATTGTGATAAAGGGCATCACCATTAGCAATGTTTTCTAATGCCATCCCAGCCGCCCAGGCGATAATATCAGCATAGTCTGATTTATATCCACCATAAGTATGACGATAGCCATCAGTTAGCCGTTTTATGAAAGCATCAATCAGAAGTTCAGTGGAGTTAAACATCTGCAGTCTCCTAATTTTAATTTACTCTTGTCGTGAACTTATACTTACTTTTATTTACCATCATAAACAGATTATCTAAGTTCATTTTTTCCCTCCGATCGAGTTATAAGTGCCTAGGCAAAATTAATTACCTAATTTTCTTCCCTGTGATTTTTACGGCGTTGGTCATTTCAGTTATCAGTTATCGGTTATCAGTACCTCTGCAATAAGGAGGCTTGACATCAGGAATATTCTCTTTTCTCAAGGGGAGATTGGATATGGTTAGGTAACCCATCCATCCCATCCTAGGTCATGCTCCGCTTTCCGACCGCTTTTTATCCCCTATCCAAGGGGAGGCTAGTGCAGAATGGCGGAAATAACTGACCAGTTACAAAATCCTAAAAACCTTACTAATCAATACTTTTGACTTTTAACTTTTGACTTTTAACTTCCGCGTAGCGGCACTAGTGACCACAATTTTTCGGTAAATCAAGAGATGAAATTTTAAGAGCAATCTGTTTCTAATACCTCTAAATAAATATTTAACCAGAGTAAGTTATGGGTATCACCCCTAGTAGAAAATCATCCCACCAATTACCAACGCCGACTCTTCAGTACCTAGAGTATGTGTAATTATTTTTGGATAACTACTTACATCTATACTAATGAATTATTCTCATTAATAGGTAATCAATTTGTTTCAAGTTGCATTCTTACTTGTCTTTAATATTTATGGTCATCGATCGACTGAATATCGAGTTATCATTAGGTAAATCAAAGCAAATTACCCAAGGAAAATGCAAAATTTTCTAACCCTTATCCTTAATATAGCTGTATGTATATTGAATTAGATAAATACATAAATAAGTTTTTCATGCAGGTGAGATATATCAATTTAGATTTATTGTTTTTCCCAGTTAAGCTGTTCCCTAAAATCCAATTTTTTTTTACCTCATCTAACCGATAAAGGCTATATTAGTAATTTTTATTCTTAACTGAACATTGCATCAATATTTTCTTATCGCAATTTATTTGATCGCGACTATATTTTTAATTTAGGTTATTAGTTAATTCAGTTTCACTTTCACTTTTATTTTACTAAAAACATTTATGGTTATTAATCCTAATATAGCAATCCTATTTAAGTTGTAATATTTTGGTTGCAATTAGGAGTCAGGAGTAGGGGCGATTCGCGAATCGCCCCTACAGGAATCATAATTTTCAAGGTTTTCAGTTCAAATTAACTATTATAAAAATTCTCACAACTAATGTGCGGACTTGCTATATAGCATTTCTTACTCAGAATTAGGTAAAGTAAGTAACCTTGAAAGTCGAAAAACCATAATTAGGGAAATGAAAAATCTGATACCCGATCGCTTACTTCTAATTTCTGTAGCAGTTCATAAATTAATTATATGAAGTTTATTTTCAATTTTATTATCTATATTTAAGTTATCAATTATTTGGATAACTAGAGGATATCTAAAATCTAAATTTTGATGATAATATTTAGTTGTCCATTTGTCTACTATTTAGTTTAGTCTTGATAAATTTGCCAGATTCAGTGTAACATTATATACTCAATATAGTCAGTATTGACTGTAAACTCAAAAAATATAGTCTCTTATATTGAATTATAATTATAGTTATTGCCCCTAATCTTCTTTTCAAATAGCTATAATTATCAATATATATACTATTTATACTTGGGAATCATCAAACATTATTTTATATAATTTTATCTCAACTTGCCTGTGATTAAAATCCACTATCATTGGTGACAATAACATTATTTATATGTGATCCTCGCCACAAAAATCAAGACAAAATATTATAGCAACATCCATAACTAAATCAAAAAAATAGCAATGACGAATCACAAAGATAAGTCTCAAAACATATTTGTTGACCCCCATAAAGAAGATAGTATCTTTGAAAAACTTCCTCAAGAAGTTAAAAAATGGGCAGCTAGCTTACCTTGGCATCAACGCCGTTATGTTTTATCATTTTCTTATATTTTATGTGCTTCTTCTCCTGATAAACAAGCAGAGTTTTTAGATGATTATATAGCCGATGGTTTGGCCGTAAAAATGCTACAAGATATAGATACAATTAACAGAGTTAACAAATATCTGAGACGGTTTCGTGCCCCAACAAAAATTAATGAACATGTACTCCGAAACTACATTAGACTATACTATATTCATGCAGCTCAAGATGTAAGTTGTCAAACTAAACAGTATTTAGAGTCTGCCCTAAAGTTAGTCATTAATACAGAAGAAAGAAATCAAATATTCAACTATATATTAGGATTTGAGTTAATTAAAATTGTGTTCACAATGAGTTGGCTACAACATGAGAGATTAGCTCGGCTTCAGACAAATCAAGAAAGTTTTATTAATACATATATCAAACCAATTCAGTATGCACATCAAGTTAATGGTATTATCGTACCTAAAGATAAAGGTGTATTTTTTGCTAAAAGAGATTATTATGTGCAAATACCTGAAATATCTTCTAAAAAATTAGTAAAATTAGTAAGAGAAACTTTTCCTGCAAAGAAAGTTAATAAATGTGGTTTTATAATTACTCGCCATATTAAAGCTTTAAGATTTGACTTTGATTATATCTTTCAACAGCAAGAGCAAGAAGGAATTTTTCCTGGTGAATTTGAGTCTATAATTAATTAAAGTACAATGATTATTAATTTTAATTTTAGTAGAACGAAATTCATAAATAAGCAATCAGAAATAAAATAATTGTAGGATAATAATTATAAACTGTTAATAAACTAAATCTTAAAGCTTGAATACTGCCGGGGCTGGAAATCCCTGCCTAATTGCAAAAGTAAGGACTCAAGAAGACTAGCTATATTTCATTCCTCTTTTATACCAAATTCATGCATAGGCTGTTACATCTTAACCATGTGATTTATTCCTACAATCAAAAATTGATAAATCCCATAAATTCTTAAAACTCAACCTTTTTTACTCTTTATTTATTATGTTTTTATTTCCCAGTTAAGTGTTAAGTGTTAAGTGTGTCGTGACTGTAACAATATTTTCTGAAAATGGTATTAGATCTTGGAAAATACCTCCCTCTTCATTCTTTATTCCCTGTTGCCTATCCCCTTTTTTAGATTGACTTTACAAAAAATAAGCCCTAGAGTATAGAACCCATTTGAGATCTAATCTATTTAAAAAGAGATGGGAAGATGGTGAGTATTTTTCAACCGACTTTGCTGAAACATGGAATGAAATTCTTAAATTTATAATGTGATTTTAAGACCTATTTACCCTCGTTCCTGGCGCGGAAAAAGCTCTTTTCTAGCTCCTGATGACTGACTCGTGTAAAATTATACTTTTATTCAGGAACACCTTTCAACCTTTTTCCCATATTCCTTCCCTCCATCTTCTGACTCAGTCCTCGAGCCTCCTGATAAAAAAGGCGGGTCGCCGACAAAGATACCAAATGGGTTCTATAAGGCACAAAGGTGTTAAATACACGATAGGATGAGAAATATAAATAAATCAGATTCAGGAGCCTGTCGTGCTACTATCAAAAGGATTTGAAGTAGAAATGTACACTGGCACACCCCAAGGTAATATAGTTGGCCTGTCAGACCAAATAGTGGCCAAAGTTGAGGGGTTTGTGAGGGAGCCAGATAGTAGAAATGTAGAATACACTACTGCACCATTGTGTAGCTACGATCGACTTTTATGCGCTCTAGTAAAGCCAAGACTAAAACTACGAAACTATTTAAGCATTCTAGGAGATTACACTATAATTCCAGGAAGTGCCTTATCTCTGGGGAATAGTAATCTTTTTTATCGTTCTGACCCAAACAACCCATATCACACATATATAGAACAAACTTACGGTACAAAAGTTGTTACAACCAGTATTCATATTAATGTCGGTATTAGTGACCCAGAATTACTAATGCGAGCTATTCGCTTAATTCGGATGGAAGCTCCTTTATACTTGGCTCTCAGTGCCTCTTCTCCTTTTCTCGATGGTCAAGTGACAGGGTTTCACTCTACTCGTTGGGCTACTTTTCCCAAAACTCCGACTTATGTCCCTTTGTTTGAAGGTCATAGTCATTTGATTAAATGGACCGAAGAGCAAATTGCATCAGGGATTATGCAAAATGTCCGCCATCTTTGGTCTTCTGTGCGGCCTAACGGCGATCGTCGTCCTTATAATCTTAATCGTTTAGAATTAAGAATTTGTGATTTTGTAGAGAACCCGGTTATGCAACTGGCCTTAGTTGCTTTGTTAGAAGCTCGTTTATGGCAATTATTTGATGACCCTAGTCTCGATCCGTTAGAAAAAAGTAACTTTCCTCCAAATAACCGTTCGGAAGATTTAGTAACTTTAGCAGATAATAATGAAATTGCAGTAGCTCATCATAGCCTTGAAGCTCAACTTTGCCATTGGGAAGATGGTAGAACTATTCTAGCCAGAAATTGGATTGAGGAAATCTATCAACAGGTTTTACCTTATGCTAAAGAACGTGGTTTTAGTTGCTTTCTTTCCCCTATTAAAAAAGTTCTTCGGGAAGGTAATACAGCACAAAAATGGTTAAAGCAATATGACAGTAGTTTTGACACTCGGAGTGTAATTAAAGCAGCAATTTTGGAGATGGCACAACAAGAAGAAGAGTTGGAAGATAAATTGTGTCAATCAATGGTTGCATAAGCTGAATTTTATCCTATTAGAATTTATGTTTTCTAGTTCCTCTGTGGAAAGCTGGTTGATTTTCATAAACCTCTTAAGGATTTGAATAGTGCTGGCTGATTAACCTTCAAAGGCAATATAAGTAAACATTATAGCATTTTTAGATTGAAAAAAGATGCAAGGTTTTCGGTCTAGGGAGCTAAAAAAGTTAGAATTAGTGAGTTACTAACGATAGAAAAATAAAGGGATATTTCTGCCTTCTAATTCCTCTAAGTTCTGAATTCGCGCATTCTGAATTCTACCATCAACCATAAGACTTTTTCAGCAAACCATAAATATTATAACCAACTACTGGCAAAGCTAGGTCAGCTTCACTAATGTGAGGCTTCCTATCTCAACTGCTGATGTACTAATGGAAAATAAGTATTATTTGGGAAAAAGGAAAAAGATAGTTACCCTAGGGGATTAGTCAATGTAATAGGACTCACGCATAGACCACATATATAGCGTTAAAAACTATAACGTTATAGTTTTTGAACTCTATATATAGTAGTTTTTCCTAAGTCCTGTGTAAACTATACAGCTTGGAACTAATTATTGTTAATAGATGGTTTCCTATCTCTAAAACTTATTTTAAGTGTGGACATTTTCAAGAGTCTCTGTCTTTATCAGAGCGTATATTCAATTGCTCTAAGTGTGGTTTCAGTAGGGAACGAGACTTAAATGGCACCAGAGAATCTAGCTCAGGTGGTCAGTAAGAGCTCCGCTCCGAAATGCGCGTTTTGCGCCAGCGTTGCGAAGCAAACGACTGTGACAGCTTGTGGACTGGTGAGTGCTGAGTGCCAGAGTGAAGCAGCAATAGAACATATAATAGATTTGGATTGTAGGTTTCTAAGAACGGTAGGTTACCAAACCCATACAGGTAATTTCAGTTATCAGTTATCAGTACCGACCACTAAAGTCTCTGGCTTGAAATACCTATGGTGAATATTTTCTCTTGGTCTATTGGATATGGCGAACTTCGGAGCGGCTCTGCACTCTTCAGGAAACCTCGCCATCCCATCCTACGGAAAGCTCCGAAGATCGACCGCTTTTTCATCCCCTTAAAAGGGGAGGCTTTAAACCTTATTTTTTGGTAAAAGTTGCTATGTCTTAGGTAAAGCTTAATTTTCCCAGTATACTGAATCAAGTTGGCCAGATTCTCAAATCCTAGCTCATTATTTTTCATGTTATTTCATCAATATTGATCCAAAAACTAGAATTGAGAATTGTTCATTGAACATTAGACTGATTGAAAAAATATTTTGTGGTACATTTTGAAGTTATATCAAATCCCCTTGATTCGGTATAAAAAAATGTTCCATTTTTGCATAATGCCAAATCTTTCTTTAATCTCCCCACACTATGAATCTAATTACACCAATGCTACCGGATTTGATATTACTTTCAAGAGTTTGTACTATGCTTAGGACTTCTTAATATAGAATCCATTGAGTATTTTTCCTTTTACTCACTTTGATTTAGTGTCAAAATATTTGATTGATTTCATGCCCCAGATTGTTCTAGTCTATCCACAAATTCCACCAAATACAGGTAATGTTGCTCGTACTTGTGCTGCTACCGATACAGAACTACATCTAGTAGGACCTTTGGGTTTTGAAATTAGCGATCGCTATTTAAAAAGGGCTGGTTTAGACTACTGGCCTTATGTAAAATTAAATTATCATCAGAACCTCGAAGATTTTAAAATCTCTCATCAGAAACGAGGTGGAAGATTGATTGGCTTCAGTAAAAAGGGAAGATTTAATTATACCAAATTTCAATATCAAACTAATGATTGGCTATTGTTTGGTTCCGAAACTAATGGACTACCACAAGATATCCTGGAGTATTGTACTGCAACTCTCTACATACCAATGACACAACCAAAGGTTCGTAGTTTAAATCTTTCTGTTAGTGCTGCCTTGGGTTTGTTTGAAGCTAGGCGTCAATTAGGTTATCTGAGTTAGAATTATTATTTTATTACTCAAAGATTAAAATCTCAGGTTAATACTTAAAGTAATCTTGACATAACTTCTTAATAGTATTGAGTTGAACTCGATTTTTAAACATTAGGACTTATACAAAGAAACTAGGTTATTACGATAAATTCTTAATTTTAACAAGAAACATCTAGGAAAAAAACGGGTTTCTGAGTTTGGTATGCGTAAGTTTTAAATATTTTTAGTTGATTGTGCAATCTCGCAATTTATCCCTGAGTATTGGAGTATTGAATGTTCTTTCAAACTGAGGAAATACTGACACAAATAGAAAGAAAAAAACTTATATATAACTGGGGGAATACTCTAGGCAAGATAAAGTATGGCTTGTAATAATTCAATTAAGTAGATAAGTAGGGCTGGCTGATTAAATCTCAAAGTATTGACAGATAAAGGCAAGTGCTTTTTTGGAGCGAAAAAAGTGTAAGCTTTTCGGTCGCTCAAGCTCAAAATGCTGACTTTTTGAGGAGACAAGGGCGGAAAAATCACTTCTGATAATTCTTCCTCCTACCTCCTCTATAATTCCCCGTTCCTCCTGACTCGGTCCGAATGAGTTCTGACTCCTATCCTTACCATGCATACTTTTTCAGCAAACCCTAAGTAGAGATGAGATGGATTGTTTGAGGTATTTTTATACTTAGCATCAAAAGACTAGGAAAAAATCGAAGAGTATTTCTATCTTGCTAGAGATAAAAAGTGTGAAGCTTTTGCCCCTGATACCTGTTGCCTAATGAATTCTGCGGATATTTTCGACACAACTGTGCTAATGACTGCTATACAAACTTTAGTCTATACCCATAAGAAATTTCTATCACTGTATCAATTGCCAAGGAAAACAAGTTGTTGTATACCAAAATTTAGATTATATTTCCTCCTGAAATTCTCCTCTGAATCTAGAGGGTATTTAGTACAGGACTAAACAAAACAAAAATAGAAAAATCCAACTGGACTAATTGCTAATTGAAAACAGGACAATAACAAACTAGGGGCAAGAAAATATATTGCTCTATAGTTTTTAGTTTGTCAAAAGTTAATTATTTTCTTTGATTTTGGTCATAACATCAAAATTAAGTTAAAATTATTCTTGCTTTTTTTATCAAAGCAAGATAACCTAGCCTAAGCCTGATGATTGAAAGTGATCTGGATCTATAAACTAAGTGACCTAGATCGTTGACAAAAAAAATTCAGGACAGTTAAACGCTTGTCAATAGGAGGTCGTTCTGTGAAACGAACATTTCCAAATCAAAGTAAGTCTGTTGCTAAGTGTGAACTCCACACAGAAGCAAATTTAGAACAGACTAAACAAATAAATGTAGGTAGTGGTAAGGCTTGTTCATCTGCTGCGATGATTGGACTTGCTGCTATCTCAACTACAATGGGTGCATCAGGCATCCTCTTCCCTGGGGAAGGCGATCATGCAGTAGCAGCAGAACTCCCTAAAGTAGATACAAATCAACAATATTCTTCTGTAGTAAGAATTCCAGAACTAAATGTTACTGGGGTTAATAGCCACAAAGGTCTACTACTGCAAAAATTGACCCAAGATTATGTAGAGACTGAAGGAAAAAGTGATTCTAAAGTAGGGGTAACTAAACCTGAAACTCTTCTGCCATCAACAGAAAAATCAGGATATCAATCCTTTTTTCCTGTAGAAATTAAACAGAAAAACCTGAATCAAGTAAAAACCAATGAGTTGCCTCCTTTAGGCTCCCTAAGCAAAGTACAAGTTAAGAAACCTATCAGTAGTAATGGCCAGCTAGTTGAGAAGTTAAACACAGGAATTAACCCTGTTCAAAAACAAAAAAACCGCCCGGCAAAAAGTTCGGTGGATTGGAGGTATGAGGAGTCTGTTTCTGAGTCTGTAGGAAAGCCTTTTGATTCATCAAAAAAGAAATTCCTAGAAAATGTATATCAGAAATCAGAAAATTTGGTTGTTGCAGAACCACGGCTACAAATAGCTACCCCTGAAATAGATAATAATTCTGTTGCTGGACAAGTAAATGATGGTGAAGGAGATATTTCTCAAGAGTCAATCAAGACTAAACAGACAAAAGTAGAAGGGGCAGTAGTTATTGATTCAGAAATGACATCTACACCAGTTTCATTGGTGTACAAAGTACGTGTTGGAGACACACTGAGTTTAATTGCTAGTCAGCACAATGTATCTGTAGGAGCATTGGCTAAAATTAATCAAATTAAAGATCCAGACGTAATTGAAGCTGCAAAATTACTAAAAATTCCTCAGCAACCATCTTCTTTATCATTAACTTTAGCAAGTTCTACAACAAGCGATTATAGTCACCTAGAATCATATTCTTTTGGACAACAAGAATTGAGTCAACCTTCTCTGGAAACTACAAACAATCAACCTGATTTTCCAGAAGCTAAGATACCTATTATAAAATCTGATTATTCATCATATAGTAGACCTAATGTTACTGCACCTAAAGTTTCAACAACAGGCAGTTTAGAGCTTATTTCTTGGTCTGAAGATACAGGCCATAAAGAGTACCAAATAAATCACAAATCAAAAGAATTTATAACTTCAACACAGTCCATTGCTACAGATACCCCTAAAACTCCCTTAATTAATGGCAAAGTATGGCCTACTCATCTAGAATCAAAGGTATCCAGGCCAAATTCTGCTGTGGAGTTAGAAAATCAAGTCCATTTTAGTAATAACCAACCTGTTCAACCATTGCCAGTGGACAGAGATACTAAAGATAGTGAATCAGTACCAGTAGCTCAAACGGATAATCAAGAAAATCCTTATGCCAATCGTTTAAGGTCAGAAATTACCAGGCTACGACAGGAATATAATGCTCAAAAAGATTTTGAAGAATCTCAGCTAACTCATTCAGAATCAACAACTATTCCAGTACCTGAACCACTATCTTCAGAAAATAACCTATCTATTAATCATCAAATTCCTACAGACAACAATAATAGATACTTACAGCCAACTTATCAGGTAGAAATTAACAGATCCCAAACCAGAAACTGGTCTCAAGAGATAGGAACTAATAGAGCGCAAAGGAGAAATCCTGCTACAGTTGTCAAAGAACTACCTGTAGCAGGTCAGATTAGTGAATCTCAAGAGTCATCGTTCATGGCAGCAGCACCGATAGGAAGTAATGCTGATGAGATTCTAAATAACCCTTCAATCGGAAAAATGGTTTCTCCAGATTTACCACCTTTAGGTCAAGCTGATACCTATTTACCTGGTGGATCAATGCAATTTACTGGATATGGCTGGCCTGCGAGAGGGGCTCTGACATCAGGTTATGGTTGGCGATGGGGAAGAATGCACAGGGGTATTGATATAGCTGCACCGACTGGGACACCAATTGTTGCAGCAGCTCCTGGTATTGTTACTTATGCTGATTGGAATAGTGGTGGTTACGGTAATCTGGTAGAAATTCAGCACCCCAATGGTAGTCTGACAGTTTATGCTCATAACAGCCAAATTTTGGTTAGAGAAGGTCAAAAAGTTTCTCAGGGTGAGCTGATTGCTAAAATGGGTAGCACCGGACGTAGCACTGGACCACATTTACACTTTGAAATCCATCCGAAGGGCAACGGAGCAGTTAACCCAATGGCTTATCTGCCTTCTGGAATGGCTTATAATTAGATAATTTGAATCATTCCCATTTCCAGTCATAGAAATGGGAATTGACATACAAACAAAGTTTGGGCTTGAGTTTAATCTAGTCTTTGACATACTCTCCGCCGTGAACAGACGGAAATTTTCCAACTCCACTTAAACCAAACATCTTGTGATATTTAGTCCAGAGATGGTTCTCGGACTAAGCGTTTGCTCTATTCCAAGAGCCTGTTCCTGTATGCCCTGCGCTACAGTTAAAACCTTAAAAAAAACTTTGGTTCTCTAGTACTTGGTGCTAGTTTGCTATTATTAGTAGCTAGGTTTTCAGAGCGGTTGAATACCTTTGCAGCTTATATCAGCATAGCACAAAGTCCCCCTAAAAGGTGGAGGCTTTATAGCGGTTTTCACTCATGTTGGCTACAAAACTTCTGCCTTCTGCCCTCAGCAGAAGTGCCTTTAAGCCAAAATATCTGTATTCTATGTTAATGAAAAGCGCTATAAATCCAATTTTTCGGTAAGAAAAAAAATCTAAATGCTTGACGAAACCATGGGAGACTATGCTAGTATTATAAATGGCTAAAAAATTAGGCTCAGTAGCTCAGAGGTTAGAGCAGGGGACTCATAAGCCCAAGGTCGCAGGTTCAAATCCCGCCTGAGCCATTTTTATTAATTATTATATTTGACTTGACTACTCCCGTGGCTAAAGTTAAGGGATTAATTTTAGGGATTTGGTTTCCAAAATTCTACTGCGCAACGGGATAAATCCTAATAGGGGCTTATATTCTTAGCTGACCAAAAAAATGGGATTCAAGCATCGCCCTAAAACGGCCTACTTTCTGATATATTTATAGTGGTTGAAATTACCACCTAACTCGGCAGTCGATCTACACAAACTTCTCTTTGTTCTTTTTCCTGAAGGTTTCCACTCATTGGGTTTTTCACCATAAGTAGGTATTGAATTAGCATCCAAAAACGAAGCAATACTTGTATAAATTTCCTCAGTTTCTATAAATTAAGATGCCATATTCTTCAAATAATTTATCTGTTCTATATTTGAGTATAGTTGTGGGAATTGGCAAAAATTATGAGTTCTTTTTATGACCTAATTCTATTTCATTTTTATTTTTATTCTGCACAGTAAATCTGCTAAAATAGCCACTATAAAGCTAAAGTTTTTCCATGTTTTTGCACTTGGCAGAAGGTTTGTGGGATTGATATGATTATTGTGGTGTATAGTGAACTTATGGCTATTTAAGAGATGGAGACTGTATTTTCATCATTCTGGTGGGACGAGCTAGTTATTGTAGGTAAAGTAGGGATTTATGACTCTAACACCATAAAGTAAAATTGTATATTAGCAAAACTTTGAGGGCAGCCTCCTTCAAAGAAAACTTAGATGATATTATGATTAAGACATTGAGAATTCAAACAGTTAACTGATGACTAATCAATTGTATTGATTGGGTTAAATGTTGCAATAATCTAAGCTTGTTGATGGAGGTATTAGTAGTTCAAACTTGAATCTCCTACATCTTTTAGATTGAGGGCAGCTCATAGTAAAGAATTTATCAATTTATTTTCAGAAGGAGAATTAAATCATGACAGACGAATGCCTGCGCGTGGGCCAAGAAGCTCCGGATTTTACTGCTACAGCTGTAGTGGATCAGGAATTCGAGACAATTAAACTGTCTGATTATCGTGGTAAGGGTAAGTATGTAGTCTTATTCTTCTACCCCCTGGATTTCACTTTTGTTTGCCCAACAGAAATTACGGCCTTTAGCGATCGCTACAAAGAATTTGAGTCACTTAACACTGAAATTTTAGGAGTTTCAGTGGACAGTGAATTTTCACATCTAGCTTGGATTCAAACAGATCGTAAGTCTGGTGGTATTGGAGACCTTAATTATCCGCTATTATCTGATATTAAGAAAGAAATTAGTGCGGCCTACAATGTTTTAGATCCAGAAGCTGGTATTGCTCTGCGGGGATTATTTATTATTGATAGAGAAGGTATTATCCAGTATGCAACGATTAATAATCTTGCTTTTGGCCGTAATGTGGATGAAACACTCCGAACTTTGCAGGCTATTCAATATGTACAGGTTCACCCAGATGAAGTTTGCCCTGCGGGTTGGAAACCGGGGGATAAAACTATGAATCCCGATCCATTTAAGTCAAAAGAATTTTTTGCTGCTGTTGAATAAATTTTTTTAGGTAGTTTATAAACTACTTCATAATTTTGATAAAATATTCACTCCAACATTGTAGCTGAGATGATTGTAATCAAGTTCTTGGAGTTGTAAATATCAAAGATATTTCAATAAATTAAGGTTTTAACTCTTGAGTTTTAATTAATTCTGATTATGCTAACTTCTTATGATTTTAGGGGTTTACTAAATCAACGTTTTTTTCAAAATTTATTACCTATTCCAGCTATTAATGGCTTGGAAGATGGAAAAAGAACGCCAGATTTTGAATTACCAGATATTACAAATGGTAAATTAGTTAGATTATCAAACTATTGGGGAGTAACTCCTGTCATAGTTGCCTTGACTCGTATCTTTACTGAAAAGCAGTATTGCCCATTTTGTTTCCCTCATATTTTGGCTTTAAACAATAATTATGAAAAGTTTTTAGAGCAGGGAGTAGAAGTATTGATGATTACCAGTACGGATGAGGAACAAAGTAAGATTGTTGTTAGGGACCTAGGTTTAAAGATGCCTTTACTTAGTGATTCTAGCTGTCAGGTGTTTAAAAATTACAAGGTTGGTCAAGCTTTGGGGGCACCTTTACCAGGGCAATTTTTATTAGATAAACAGGGTAGACTTTGCTATAAACATTTGTTTTCTTTTCTGGATCATAATGCTAATGTTGAGAATTTGTTGGGTATTTTAGATAATCATATTTTTGATCGAAGTAATCTTTAATGGCTCTCCTAGACTGGTTAAGTGCCTCTTTTTCATTAATTGATAATGGATAATGGATAATTACCTCTGGTTAAAACCTTACGGGAATTGAATATAAGGAAATATCCTAGCACTTTTATCGCATTGGTGATTGGATATGGCGCGCTTCGGAGCGGCTCTGCAAGAGCGCGAGACCTCGCCATCTAAGGACTGCTTTTTCCCTTTCAAAGGGGAGACTAATAAAGCTGAATTATTGAATTAATAATTAATAATTATTAATTATTCGGTAATTTAAATGAGCTTAAATCCTTAAAGACCAAAAGATTAAACTAAATAATACCAAATTCAAAAAAGCTCGTTACAGTATTAATCTACAGATTCCTAGTAAGAGAATAAAGCACTGTAGCAATATTTCATGAAATTGGTATAACAATCCCTTTTGATGAGAATTGCTTTTTTGTACGATCATAACCATTACTATGGAAGGATTATGGAGTTTATTTTGTAGTAATTTATCAGAGCTACCCTAGAAGAGCCTCTTTAATAATAAGCTATATTATTTCGGGTTGAATAATCACAAATAAAAATAATAGGTAGTAGGGAAAACAGGATTTGAAAACAGGGAAAAGGAATATTTGGGAGATTTGAGAAATCAAAGATGAGAAAATTTTTATTCTGCTTAATTAAGTAGGGCTTGCTGATTAACTTTCAAAGGCTTTATCTGTAAATATTTGAGTCTTTTTAGAGTGAAAAAAGGTGCAAGCTTTCGGTCTAGGGAGCTAAAAAAGTTAGGATGAGTCAGCAGATAAGGATAGAAAAATCAAGTGATATTTATTCCTCCTAACTCCTCTGAATTCGCGCATTCTGAATTATACCTTCAACTAGAAGACTTTTTCAGCAAACCCTAAGTAGGGCTGGCTGATTAAATATCAAAGCACTGATAGATATTAGTTTCAGCCTTTTTTAGTCTGAAAAAGTGCGCCTGTTTCGGTCTCTCAAGCTCAAAAAGCTAGTATTTTGGGATGATTATGGCAGAAAAATCTTGGGACAATTTTTACGACTACCTCCTCTATAATTTCCATTTCTCCTGTCTCCTGTCTCCTGTCTCCTGTCTCCTACCCCTACCACTCATACTTTCCATAAGCAAACCCTAAGTAGACTTGATATTAGGTTGTTGGTTTTGAGTTCAATTAGTGCTATTCGTCAATTATCGAAATTATACTTAATTTTTTTCTGATGATTTAACTTTGAGTAAGGTGAATAAAGATGATTTAAAGAGTATAAATACTTTGATATATGCAGTTTTTTGTACTACTTTTAATACTATAAATTGACGTGTGGAATATGGGCTAAAAGGTAAAAAGAAATGGGGGACAAGGAAAAGGGAAGAAAAATGTTATAAGCATCCCTTTTCCTGCTATAGTGTGGTTTAACTCTTAATCTTCTGAGCAAAAAGAAAAGAGTATCAACCAAATTTATTTAATCTCTAAGGAAGCAGGTTCAGTGAGAGTAACCTTAGAGGCTGAAGTAAGATAGAAATTGAAACTAAAGTTCTTAGAAATTTAGTCAGAAATCATTCATACCCAGACAATTCATAAGACGTTTGAGGATTTAGATTTATATTACTATGAGAATAACGAGCAATAGCTAATAAAGGTAATGTTAGAGTCAATACAGCGATCGCCGTTCCCAAAATATTTGCAATCCTTTGAGGAGGTTTATCATCTGAGTAACTAGGAGGTTGACTATCTGATTCCATATTCAGGAAATTTCTAAAAAACTTAAAATTGTTAGTTGCAATACAAGTTTCATATAGATGCTCTTTTTCAGTTCACCTAAACTTTAAACTTCGATTATTGACAACTAAGATTTTTTCTGAGCAACTTTGTCTTTAATATTTTGAGCTGTTTTTGCTAATACCAGTGATCTTTGACCTATACTTACAGGTAGTCTGGGGATATCTGCCAAAGAAGCACGAGCTAAATCCAACAAAAGTTGACGCACTTTCTCTACCCATTCTAGCGAATCTGAAGGAATAATTAGGCTATCAGCTTTTTCTTGGATACTTTTTGCTGTTTTTGCCAGTGGTAGAGCCCTTTCAGCAATATTTTCTGGTAGCTTCGGTTGATCTGAGACAGAAATACGGGCAATCTCAACCAATAACTTATTAACTTGGTCTACCCACTCACTATCTGAGTAGTGGGAACTTAAATCATTCATAACTAGGGTTGGTTTGTTTCAAAATACAGGAGCTAATATTATTATTTAAAGAGAAATATTTACTTTTCAGTTAATTTCCAGACCCCATCCCAATCTTTTGGAGGAAGTTCGGCCTGAAATAGTTGACAACGACCAACGTGTAACTTGGCTGCTTTGTTATTTGGATCGATATTTAAAACTTCTTTGAATTTATCTTCAGCTTTTGCAAAACATTCCTTAATAGAATCATCTGTTAAATTTTTCTCTTTGGATGGCTTTAAATATAACTCCCGTCCTTGATTATAATGTCCAACAATCTGATGTTGTCGATCAGTCAATTCTTGCTTCAGTGCACCTTGCTTAAAACCTAAAAGTTCATATATTCTGACAGGTTTACTTTTTCCCTTCACAGTAATCAAGTCCAATTCCCGAACCCAAAGTTTCTCTTTGTAATTTTTATAAGTATTCTCACTGATGACCAAATCTGTACCATACTGTTTACTTGTACCTTCAAGGCGAGAGGCTAGGTTAACACCATCTCCAATAGAAGTTAGCTCCATACGTTTACTAGAGCCAATATTACCACTAACTACTTCATCTGAGTGAATCCCCATACCAATACTGATGGCCTTTTTATTTTTGGCTACACGCTCTTCATTAAATACTTGCAAGCGTTGGCGCATTTCCACAGCAGCTTGCATGGCACATAAAGGATGAGCTTTTAAGGGAGCTGGAGATCCAAATACTGCCATTAAGGCATCTCCTATATATTTATCAAGAGTGCCTTTGTATTTGAAGACAGCATCTACCATCTCTTCAAAATATTCATTTAGCATACTGACAACCTGTTCAGCGCTCATACTTTCTGTCAAAGTAGTGTAGCTACGAATATCACTAAAAAGTACAGAAACTTGTTGACGTTTACCTCCTAAACCAGTGTCACCACTTGCTAATAATTGTTCTGCTACTTCTGGTGTCATGTAACGATACATCAAATTTTTAACTTGCTTTTCTCCAGATATGTCCTCCATCACCACCAACACGCCATTCACCTTATCCGGTTCCAAGACATCAATCATTGAGTTAATTGACAAATTAATACTTTGAGTATCTAAATCTCCTTGAGGCAACAAAGTTTGATCTGGATAATACTGCTGGGACTCTTTACTCTCATTAGGAGAGAGAGCTAGATCTAACCATTTAGAAAATTCACCTTCCTTTAGACAAACCAAATCTTTTACATATTTACCTGCTAATATATCTGTATCACCAATCCCTAGTAAATGTCTAGCACTTTCATTTGTAGCAATGACTTTGCCTTTTTTATCAGTAGAGATTACGCCATTGGTGAGACTACGTAAAATGTCCCTTTGCCTTTGTTGTTCTTGTTTGACTGTATCAAATAATTTCGCGTTTTGAAGGGCTACACCTGCTTGGATATTAAAAGCCTTCATAAACTCTAAGTCATTACGATTAAAACTGGCTTTCCATTGTTCTGGTGCATTCGGCCAATCTGCAGGATTATAGGGTGGATATTCTCCTTGTTTCTTTTTGTTAATTAACTGAGTCACACCAATTAATTCATGATCGGCATTAAAAACAGGCATACATAATAGACTACAAGTACGATAACCTGTTTTTTCGTCTGTTTCTTTGGCTGTAACTGAGCGGGAATCTTTATATACGTCAAAAGGAATTAGTAGAGGTTCGCCAGATGTAGCAACCACACCAGCGAAACCTTTATCTTTAGCTATTCTAATTTCAATTAATTTACCATCAACTGGAATTTTTGTCCAGAGTTGATTTTTATCGTTGTCTATCAGCCATAAGGTACTACGGTCTGCATTCATCAGTTCCTTGGCCTGATCCATAACTTTTTTCAGAGTATCTTCTAAGTCTAGGCTACTTTTGCTGAGGGAATCGACAGCCTTCATCAAAGCTTCTGCAGCTCTTTGTCTTTGGGTAGCTGCGTAGAATGATTTAGAAGATTCTAGTATCAGACTGATAGAGGGAGCAAATTCACGAAATACTCTTTCATCTTCTTCAGTAAATCCATTTTTATCTATTTTGTCTTCTAAGAGTTCATATTGTTCTGCATCTAGTTTGAACTTATTTAGAAGTTGGACAACTGCAATTAAATCCCCTGTTTCTTCTTGCAATAATGGCATTACTACCATACTATAGGTTCGATATCCGTTTTGTTTATCGAATTTTTGGGTAAAGGTCGAACGGGAATCCTTGTAGAAGTCGTAGGGTATATTAATAACTTTTTTTCCTTGAGCTGATTCTCCAGCTATTCCCACATTTGCTGGAATTCTTAATTCTAATGGTTTTCCATTAGCTCCTTGGGCAACTGTTGACCAAAGCTCATTTTTTTCTTCATCTAATAACCAAATTGTTGTTCGGTCTGCGTTCAATAATTCTCCTGTTTTCAGAGTAATTGAACGTAACATTTCATGTAAAATCGCATCAAATCCTTGAGCCTCTAACAAATTGTTGAGCATCCCAAGGGTTTGATTAACTGTCTTTAGCTTTTCTTCAACATCTTTAACAGCTTCGACAAAAGTGTCTTTTGTTAAGGGAACCAGAAATTCTGAGAAATTAGACCCAGCAGAACCAGGATTAACTAATGCACTACTTTCGTTAACTGTTGATTTACTTTTGGGATTATCTCCATGAGTGTTATTGATTTCAGGATTGTTATAAACATAATTATTTTGAGAGTGGGACACCTGATGGCTGCTACCCTCTATAACTTCCACATCCTCTATTGGGATTGTGGTGTACTCTGTTGCTATGTGGTTTGGAGATGCAGATGTCATGATGGTTTAATTAAATATTCAGCACAGAATGCTTTTTAAATATTCTATTAAGAAGCTGTAATGTAGTCTAACATTAATTTATCATACTTTTGTTTCTATAACTTATCTCAACTAACGTTGAAGACCCGCGCTCTTATGAGGGGGGATCTTCGTATAGGAAAACCAATCAATGTTGCGCTTTTCTTGCTGAGTGTGTTATACTAGTTAGTCTAATGCTGCTGGGCTAGAAGTGTCTATCGAAGCCGTCGGATTCGCGAGGTAGTGTCGAACGCGCCTTTAGACCCCAAATATGCTGGACTTTGGAGGCAGGTGCATTGTTTCGCTGATGTCAATCTTAATATCTTCATCAGTAAAATAAAATAATGGCCTCTCGTCTTACTTTCCCCTTCAGCGCAAAAAAAGTAGCTATGGATACTTAGCATTAATTTTTTTTTGGTTCTTCTTCAGAAAAATTAATTTCATTGATTAAGATTTTTTTGCTTTTTTTCAAGGTGAATTGTCAATATTCTGCTATTTTTTCTGAAAAATTACTGATAACTTTAATACCAATCTGATAAATGTTTGCTACAAATCACTAGGCTATTTATTAGGAGTCAGGAGTCAGAATTAATGCCTTCAATACTATTTTTTAGGTCGTAAATCATCTTTTTCTCTTGATACACATTCCCTTGCTTCGTGAGACTGCGCGGGGTCGCACCGCTTTGTTAAAGTGACATCTCTTCTCAAGTCTTTTAATTACACTGATTATTCGTAAAATTATTTTTTAAAACTGGTATAACAGATTTTTTCTTTGCTATTGTAAATCTCACTGAGGGGTCATTCAATAATCTTTGAACAGTTTCTACTATTGAGCCAATAATCTAACTGTTAAAATCTTGTATCTGACAATTGTAGTTATTTGACTTCTAGGATAATTAAGACTTTAGTGTTTTTAAGTGGTGCAAATGACAGCTAACCTAACATGGAGAAGAAAAATACAATAATAGGCTAAAAATAGGTCCGGACCTACGCACCTAAATAAGAAACCAGGGCAAACGCATCTAAATTATAGTCTAAACTCTATTTCTCAAAGACAAAAACGTCTTTGAAATGTAGTTATTTCAAGGATAAAATGTTAATTTTAAGCTTTTTACAGCAATTTAGCTATTTTAATCGCTTGGCTAGTGAAGTTGGTTACCTAAATTTTGTATACCGCTATTTGTTAAGAAGATTTTATAAGCTTACAAAAGTCAACCAAAAGTTTCTACTAGGCGAATAAAACTAGCTAGCTTTTATGATATCAGAATTTTTGTCAGGATGCAACCAAAAATCCTTTGACGTGGAATTTTTTCATAAGCTTCAGAAAATGAAAATGTTTGTGGTTTTCGACTCAGAAGTGATGGATGGAAAGATTTGATGAGGAAAAAACCAGGATATATATTTTATGGAAGCTTCATGGGATGAAAACTTACTGGTATCGGTACTTTGATATTTTTCACAGTGAAAATGCCTTCAAAGCTAGTAGGGGTAAGGGAAATACGTTGCTCAGGCTAAAAATGGCTCAAACCTAGATATATCAGGAAAAAGGTTGATTAAATGTAAAACCTAGACTATATAAGGGTTTGATGTTGTTCTTAACATATTTTTTGCCAAAGTACCGGTATTGCTCCTGGGGAGATGAAAACTTACTAGTATTGCTCCTGGGGAAAATTCTTTTCCCTCTTTTCTAGAGACATCTATTCGCTTCCAGAACTAGAACTAGAAAAAGGAGTAGTCAAATTTTTCTCGCGTTTGGTTGCAGCTTGAGTTAAAAGAGATTCTGCAAAAGCAATAGCTTCTTGAACTGGTCTACCACTAGCTAATTGTGCCAACTCCTCCCGTCGTTGATAACTATCGAGGGTTTTCACTCTAACTATTGTTCTCTCCTCAGAGTCTTGATCGTTTGAGCTAACATGGCCCATTTCCTGAACGACCTGCTTACTAACATTAAAGTGATGGTCTGCCATTGCAGCTACTATGGGTTGGTGAGTTACGCATAGAACTTGGTGTTGGCGACTAAGTTGGTGTAGTTTTTCTGAAATAGCTCCTGCTACTCTTCCGGAAACTCCTACATCTATTTCATCAAAAACTAGAGTACCTGATGCTTCGATTTGAGAAAAACAAGCTTTCAGTGCTAATAAAAACCGACTCATTTCTCCACCAGAAGCTGTTAAATTTAGAGGTTGTAGTGGTTCACCAGGATTAGAACTAAAACAGAATGTTAGGTGGTCAGCACCTGTAGATGTTGGAGTAGTAGAAGTAATTTGTACCTGAAATTTTACTTTCTCCATAGCAAGAGGTTTTAGTTCTTCTACCAAGTGTGTTTCTAATTTAGCAGCAGCATTATGACGTTGCACACTAAGTTCGCTACATTTGTTTTGTAATTCTTTTTGAGCTTCCAAGTATACTTTTTCTAGTGCTTCGAGAGACTCTCCTCCTTCAAGTAGTTCTTTAAGTTCTGCTTGTATTTTGTGATAATAATTAATAGCTTCTTCTAGGGTGGGACCATATTTGCGACAAATTTGTTTAAGTTCTTGAATTCTTTCTTCTACATCCTGCAATCTTTGAGGATCTGCTTCTAATTGCTCCCCATAACTGCTAATTTGTCGGCTAGCTTCGATAACTTGAGCTAGAGCTTCACTAATCATTTCTGATATAGGTTGTAATGTAGAATCGTAGTTTACCATATCATTTAATATTGTTTCTGCTTCTCCTAAAAGATCTGCTGCTGCTGAATTATCACCTTCATTTTGATATAAAGCTTGATATATTTGATAACTTTGATGTTGCAGTTCAACTGCATGGCTAAGACGTTGACTTTCTTGTGTTAGTTGTTCTAATTCTTGAGGTTCGCTAAGATTAGCTTTATCTAATTCTTGTACTTGGTATTCTAATAAATCTATTCTTTGTAAACGTTGCTTCTCTGACTGGCGACGGTTTTCTAATGCTGCTTTGGCTTTTTGAGCTTTTTGATAGGTAATATTTACTGCTTCTCTACATTTTAGTAGGGGATGACCACCATATAAATCAAGCCATTCCCTTTGCAGATTAGGATTTCCCAATTGTAAAGTTTGGCCTTGAGCTGTAATTTCCACTAGGCGATCACGAAGCTGGTCCATTATTTTCCGGTTAACTAGGATGCCATTGACACGAGACCTTGTGCGTAGGGAGTCTTGGGCTACAATAATTTCGCGACTACAAACTATTAATGTAGCATCTACTGGATCTATTTCTTGACTACTTAACCATTCAGCTAGAGATGGGTTGAGTTGAAAGGTTGCTTCTAGGGTGGCTCGTTTAGTTCCTGTTCTGATGATACGGCGATCTATTTTAGCACCTAGAGTGGTATTAAGAGCATCTAGGATAATGGACTTACCTGCACCTGTTTCACCTGTGAAGACATTTAGACCCGAACCTAATTCTAGGTCGAGATGGTCTATGAGGGCAAAGTTATTAATGCGAAGGGATATTAGCATTTATTTAAGGAAGGAAAAAGTAAGAAATAAGGAATAAGGAATAAGAGAAGATTAAATATTTGCCTTTGACTTTTATCCTTTCTCTTTTGAGCGAAGCGAGTTAAGTCAAAAGTCATTTCAGTTATCAGTTAGTAGTGACACTTCGCGAAGTGTTAGTACATACAGCCTATTCCATGTAAGTGTGGTACAGTGATTCTAGTAGATTTGATTAAAGACATGAAAACTTTATTCTATACTTCAAAAACTATTTAAAAATTTAGTGTCACTGTACCTCATCAACCTGGAATCCGCTGTAAGTTATCAGTACCTCTTGGTAAACCAGGAGGCTTGAAATACTGAATTTGATTTTCTCTTGGTCGATTAGAGATGGCGAGGAGACCTCGCCATCTCTCGACCACTTTTTCATCCCCTTAAAAGGGGAGGGTTGAAACCTTCTTTTTTGGTCAAAAATAATTTTTGAGTTTATAGTTTGAATCCCCAATTTTCCTGGAGGTCTCCAAAATAAAATTCTAATTATAATAGATACATCAAAAGAACAAGTTAAGGTTATGCTTGATGTTCTTATGACTAAAGATTATTTTTCTATATTTGGCAAAACTTCATTTCATCAGACTAGCCAAATCTGACAAATTAAATAGGGTTTATATATTACCAACTGCCGGAATTATTTGTTGGCTAAAGATTATTTTGACAAGTTTTATAACCCTATTTAGGCACTTTATTTTGTAGTCTATTTCTAGTATAATGATATTCTAGATGATCGCCGGATGAATATGAGTCAGTTTTCCAATAATTTTTATATAGTTGTGCTATCTACTCTAGATTACTATTAATAATCAGTAATCACCATAATTTTTATCGTGTTTTAACAAAGATTTTCTGTATGAGTAACAATATACTTGCTATTAGGACTAAAATTGACTGAGCTATAGCATTTTTAAATCTGGGTGAGATACACAAGTTTTTGATTTTTGGCAACAGGGAAAAGAG
>NZ_JBNHEP010000271.1:25710-26483 GCF_050015995.1 Dapis brunnea BLCC-M229
GAATAGAAGAGATAATAGGGATAAAAAGAGGGAATAGAAGAGAAATGTACTATTTTAAATCTGGGTGAGATACACAAGTTTTTGATTTTTGGCAACAGGGAAAAGAGGGAATAGAAGAGATAATAGGGATAAAAAGAGGGAATAGAAGAGAAATGTACTATTTCTCATTCTTTAGAGAATCACTATATAAATGAGACTTTGATAGGTATTTTTCAATAACTTGCTACCGATAATTGATTTTAGCTAATCCTCTTCAGAGGTAATTATTAATTATTATAGAGGTTTTTATTAACTATAGAATACAACTATTTCTGCAATTTATTAAACTTTAGGTATATATAGAATTTTTACTGTAGTCTACCTTTGTGAAAACCGCTATAATTGTTGAAATATAATTGACATGAGATAGAAGAATTGGCTTGTAGGATTTTTTGGCTTGATAAATTATATTTAAACTATCTAAATATTAGGAGAGTAATACTGTTTGGCTGTAACAATGCACTTAATAATTCTTACCCAGACTTGAATTTTACTGACAGCTGAATGTTGTTGAAGTTAGAAGTCAGTAGGGGCGAATGACCATTCGCCCCTATATTCTTGTTGTGAGTATATTTGAGAAGAGCGAGAATCTCCGCGCTAGTAATGGCGACTGCTATATCTTTTATTAAGTGCAACTTCATGGAGAAATAATATTAGGTGTTTCGCTGCGCGACATGAAACTCGTAGCGGTGCATAGCACTATCGCCACTGAGGCAGTTTATCTAAAATCTAAA
>NZ_JBNHEP010000271.1:26583-38499 GCF_050015995.1 Dapis brunnea BLCC-M229
AACTAGAGCGCAATAGTTAAATTAATTATCAACTAAGCTCAGGTGGGGCGATCGCTTAGGGGTGCATAGCACTATCGCCACTGAGGCAGTTTATCTAAAATCTAAAAACTAGAGCGCAATAGTTAAATTAATTATCAACTAAGCTCAGGTGGGGCGATCGCGTAGCGGTGCGTAGCACTATCGCCACTGAGGCAGTTTATCTAAAATCTAAAAACTAAAGCGCAATAGTTAAATTAATCATCAATAAAAATGCAGCTCTTCCATTTCTCTGTAATAATGCACTTAATAATTCTTACCCAGACCTGAATTTTACTGATAGCTGTTATCTTTTATTAAGTGCAACTTCATGGAGAAATTGTATAAGTAGAAATGTTAGATAATCAATGTCTCTACTGTCATAATTAATATTGATTTTAGATCTATTTATTTCGATGTTTTGATAAGTTATCGTGAAAAATTAATTACACATCTATACAAACTGAATTATTGGCCTTATAAAGATTGCAGAGAATGAGAATAGGTAAATAATTTTGCGCCCGCTACTTATGTAGCTATGATTGATTTTTTGTCTATAATTTAAGTAAATAGGTCAATTAAGTCTGAGGTAATGTTATGACTCCAAATCCTGCGATAATGAGAGCCGTAGAGAATTTGGACTACCGCGTTACTGTGGGAGATGTAGCAGCTCAAGCTGGATTAGATGTTAAAGTGGCAGAACAGGGATTATTAGCTTTAGCTACAGATAGTGGTGGTCATTTACAAGTATCAGAATCAGGGGAAATTGCTTATTTATTTCCTGATAATTTTAGAGATGTTTTACGCAATAAATTATGGCGGTTAAGATTAAGAGAATGGTGGGAAAAAGTTTGGCGGATATTGTTTTATTTAATTAGAATTTCTTTTGGGATTTTGTTGATACTTTCTTTGGTAATTATAATGGTTGCTATTGCCATTATTGTTATTTCAATTAATTCTAGTAGTGAACGAAATGACTCAAGTGGTGGGGGTAATAATTCGGGTGGTGGAATGGTATTTTTCCCCCGGTTTGGATTTAATCCTTATTGGCTTTGGTGGTTTGATTGGGGATACTATGATCGACCCTATAGATATCAACGACAAAGAGAAAGACAAAGACAAAAATCTCGAACTTCAGGTAAAGAAAATGAGATGAATTTTTTGGAGGCTGTATTTTCTTTTCTTTTTGGAGATGGTAACCCTAATTACAATTTAGATGAGCAACGTTGGCAGGCGATCGCTACTGTGATTAAAAATAATCAAGGGGCGGTAGTTGCGGAACAAATTGCTCCTTATTTAGATGATTTAGGAAAAGGATATGCTCTGGAATATGAGGAGTATATTTTACCAGTATTAACTCGTTTTAATGGTCGTCCGGAAGTTAGTCCAGATGGTCAAATTGTATATCATTTTCCTGAGTTACAAACAACAGCAAAAGGGTGGCATTCTCAACCTGTTTATGCTTATTTGAAGGAAAAAAATTGGCGTTTTAGTGAGGCAAATTCTGGTCAAATAATGTTGGCAACTGGATTAGGTGCGGTTAATTTTGTTGGTGCTTTAGTTTTGGGTTCGTTGTTAAAAGATGATACAGTGGTAGCTCAGATTGGAGGATTTATTAGTTTTGTTGAAATTATTTATCCTTTGTTATTGGCTTATGGTATTAGTTTTTTAGTATTACCATTAATTCGTTATTTTTGGGTACAATGGCGTAATGGTAAAGTTAAGAAACGGAATCAACAAAGGCAAAACAGAGCTATTGCTTTAAACCAGGCTAATAATCTGTTAAGTCGGAAAATTGAGTATGCTAGAGAATTTGCCAAAGAAACGATTATTAGTAATCAAGATTTAGCTTATACAACGGAAAAGAATGTGCTAGAACAGGAAGCTGAACAGACAGATAAAATTGATGCTGAATGGCAAAGAAGATTATATCAATCAGATACTAAAGATATTAGCTGAAATTCTTAAGTCTCGATAGTTTATCTGTAAGCATTCAGCTATTAGCGGTTAGCTTTCAGATGATCGAATATCAAAATAACTACTAAGATAGCTGATGACCTTTTTTGTTTGCAACTTTTAATTCTCCTTGGAGACTAATTCGTCAGAAACGCGACAATTAGTTAATAACCTATAGCTGATAACTGATAGCTGACCGCTGAATGCTTACGTTTATCTTGTAGTTTTAGGACGTTTAAATATGAGGTAATTATCGTCAGATTTTGAGTTATGACTAAAAGTTACTAATTCCCATCCTTCATTACCCAAATGATTAACTAATTCGTACAATGTTCTGTCTTTCCATTCTCGCCATTCTTTACCGTTTATATATATGTTAATGAGCTTATCCCCAAAAGGATAAGGGCTTGCTTCTACTAATAGATATTCCCACTTTTGCATTTGTTATCTAATAATATGGAACCATTTATGCGAGAATTTTTCAGAGGTGCGAGGGCAAAGATAATATTATAGCAATTACCAGGTCGTATATTAGCTGTCAGTTTTTTTATCTCTAATATTACCTTGGCTTCAAGGCTGGTTAATCTACTTAATTAATATGCCAAAGCCTAATTTTATATATAGGAGTTATCAAGTTAATAAAATAGATATATTTTTTGCCTTTTCCTCATTTAAGTTGTTTTTGATACGAAATAAAGATATAAGACTTTACTTATTCGATCGATAATTGAAACCAAGTAAATTTCCGCACTTAAAAATGTACAATGTCTAATAGAGTATTCAGGATAAATTTAGCAAAAAATTACTTTTAGAAGGTAAAAAAAACTGAGTAAGACCAGTTTCAAAAAGTATTGCTAGATTAACTTTTTTTTAGCAGGAGTCAGGATTCAGGACAAGGGAGAGGTCGACTTGGCAATTATGGTCAAATTAAATTTGAGGGCTGGTTTTTCCCTATTCCCAGATCCGGTTTTCCCTGTTGTCTATTTAAAGTCAAAATATAAAAAACTATAATTGATTTTGACAACTTTGTATATTTCTAATTTATAGCACTTTTGACTTTAATTGAACAAATAACTTCAGCTATAATTATTTTTAAACTAAAGTCTCTGGACTCTATATAACCAATTTTGGCTCTATTTATGTACTTAGGCATCATGTAAAAATAAGTTCTACAAATTTTATCTAAAATAAATTGTGAAATCTAGCTTACATCAAAAAAACTGTAACGGTTATTCTTACACGACTTGTTAAATATAGGGAGATGGGGAGATGAGGAGATAGTGAATATGGGGGTATTTTTCTACCTGCTTGCTGCGCGTTCCCTCTCTTGGTCGGCGTTCCCATGGCGAGGTCTCCTCGCCAGGTTCCGACCGCTTGCGCCGTGCAACGATTAGTGCAGTGCGTTGGGTGTTTCCCGACAGTCACGAACTGCAGTTCGCGTAGCGGGGGGTCCCATCCGCTTTTTTCCCTATTCTATTTCTCGCTCTCCTGAGTTCTGAACTCCTGAGTTCTGACTTCTATGCCAAAAACCCGCAACACCTGCAAAGATACCAAATGGTTTCTATATAAATCAAAACTTCTATAACTCAGCATTTGATGATCAATCTAGACTTGAAAAAACTGCTCAACAATTAACTAATCAATAAATTCTATATTCTGTAAAATTTATTTGTGTCGGAATGATTTTTGTGTTCTCCTGATGTAAATCAAGCTAATCTCTTTGTTTGTTGATACACTATCAGCTTCTGATATTTTTTTTCAGACAATAAAAATAGAGTTAATTATTCAGGAGTATCACCTAAGTTTGAGTCTTAGCGGACATCAATTCTCGCTAAAGTTGCGCCTTGGTAATAGTACAATAAAATCTGGTGGTAATTATATCCATTCCGAGCTAAATTATAAGCTCCCCATTGACTCATTCCTACGGCATGACCAAAACCTTTTCCAATAATTTGGAAACTGGTAGGGATTTTTTGACCTTCAGTTTTCTTCGCATTAACAGTAAATCTTGTACTTTTTAATCCTAAAGCTGCCGTAATATCTGTACCTTCAACAGTTTTAACCCCTGCATCTCCTAAAACTTTCATAGTAGTAACACTACCGTGGGGAGTAGTAATCTGGGGCGTCATAGAAAGAATATTTCCAACTCCTGGGATTCGTTGCTTTAGTTCTGCTTGAGAAAATGATTCAGTCCATTCATAAACTGGGGCATCTTGGTCAAAATCAGGAACAGCACGGAGATAGGGCAGTGGGTTTGACCAAACATCTTCTACATTTTCTGTGTGTCCCCCAGAAGATGAATGAAATAAAGCTAAAATAATTTGACCATTGTAGGTAAGCACTTGACCTTGGGTAGCATCAACAGCAGCATACGTTCCTGGAGATTCTGTTTTAATTCCTTGATAAACTTGCCAGAATTGGTCATTGCCTAGATCGTAGAAGTTGTTACTATTTTCTTGACGTTTATTCAGGGCGTAAGACCGGGCAGCAACAGCTTGTGCTTTTAGAGCTTCTTGTGGCCAGTTGCCGTTCATTTCTGCTCCAATAACACTATAGAGATATTCTTCAAAGTTTACATAGTTAATAGCAGTTATACCTCCTTTGTGAGGGATAAGGTGAGTCCGGCCTCGATACCAGCGATCGCCTATCCATACATAACCTTCTCCTTTGGGTTCGATCCATATTTGACCAGATATCCAGTTGGCCAAAGCTACTTTCCCTGATTCGAGTTCTGCTGCAAAGCCTTGAGTTGGTTTTAGTTCGCCTATTGCTCTACCTGCACCATCTCTGACTATGGCGTTTGTGGAACTCCCTATTTTAACTTCTTTTACTCCTTCTTGAATAGCAATTCGCAAGACTAGGGAAGCTTGGGCAGGAAAAATCATTAGCACCCATACTAAAATGGATATCCACCAATAGAGTTTTAATGGTTTAGCAGTACGAGTAATAAAAGAAATAAATAGCAGTCCAGAACTCATGTTTGTTTAATTTTTTGATTTGATATTTGACAGGACTTACGCAAAGATACTACATATAGTGGGAAAAACTATAACGTTATAGTTTTTTAACTCTATATATATGGTCTTTGCCTAAGTCCTATTTGAGATAATTAATATAGGAAAAAGCCAGAATAAATATAATAACTTGACCAAAAAATAAGGTTTCAAGCCTCTGGCTTCAGGCAGGGATACTGATAACTGGAATGACATACTTCTCAGCCTAAAAGCAGGGAAATACTAATTTTAATAATTTAGCAGATAAAACTATAAAATAAAGAAAATAATCACACTTGTTTTGAATATACCGATTATATTTTTTTACTTTAATTGAGATTGAGGAAGTTTTAGGTTTTGCAGATAACTTTTCTAGGAACCAGTTCTGGTGTACCAACACGCTCGCGCAATGTTTCAAGTATTGTTTTACGTCTACCTCAACGGGCTGAATTATGGTTGTTTGATTGTGGTGAAGGGACTCAACATCAGTTTCTCCGTAGTGAACTTAAGGTTAGTCAACTAAGTCGTATTTTTATTACCCATATGCACGGCGACCATGTTTTTGGTCTTATGGGTTTGTTGGCTAGTTGTGGTTTGGGGGGAAATGTTAAAAGTATCGATCTATATGGTCCACCTGCCTTGGAGGATTATCTGCAAGGTGGTCTTCGATACTCTCAAACTCGTTTAGCTTATCCAATTAAAGTTTATAAGAGTAGACCTGGTGTTATTTATGAGGATGATGAGTATGTTGTTAGTTGTGGTTATTTGAAACATCGGGTTACTGCTTTTGGTTATCGGGTAACAGAAAAGGATCGACCAGGGCATTTTAATGTGGAAAAGGCAAAGGCTTTAGGGATTTCCCCTGGCCCGATTTATGGGAAGCTGAAACGGGGTGAGTTGGTTACTTTGTCTGATGGACGAAAAATTAATGGAGCTGATTTGTGTGGCGCACCCCAAATAGGTCGGAAGTTTGTTTATTGTACTGATACTGTGTTTTGTGATGGAGCCGTGGAATTAGCGCAGGGAGCAGATTTACTTATTCACGAGGCTACTTTTTCTCATCAGGATGCTGAAATGGCTTTTCAAAGATTGCATTCTACTTCAACTATGGCGGCACAGGTAGCTTTAGCTGCGGGTGTTAAGCATTTGATGATGACTCATTTTAGTCCTAGGTATGCTCCTGGAAATCAGATTTTGTTGGATGATTTGCTACAGGAGGCGCGGGCTATTTTTCCTAATACTGATATGGCTTATGATTTTCTAAGTTATGAGATTCCTAGAGTATAGAAATTTTGGTAGTGCGTCAAGGAAGTGTGGGAAGTGTGGTCTGGGAGGGAAGTTTGGTCTGCGGAGGGTAGGGATACCCTCGAAAGTAGGAGGAATAAGAGTAAATGTATTTAATTAGAGGCTAAACTCCCTCCATCTCCCCATATCCCCACCCCCCCATCTCCCTATCATCAAAGGATTTTAGGAGTTCCTTATCAGGGATAGCTTTCACTCGTGGGGTTAGGGGGAATGGAGAGCGCGGGTCTCCAACCAAGGTTGAGATGAAGGAAAGGAAACCTATAAGATGAGTACCAAGTATAGCTTATCAAAATAATTGGTCGTGCAACCCCGTCTTGATCGGCGAAACGTTTTTGGAGCGTCGATCTAATCTAATCCCTGTTACAAGAACAACTTCTGTACGTCGCCAATCCGACGGCTCCCCTATCTAACTTCTGACTTCTGACTTAGTTAACGGCAGGATGATGTTTTGATTACTTGACATTGTCGAAATCCTTGTATTGGGAGAAAGGGTGAGATTCCCTTTTCTTAAATTGTCCAAGGAAACATCACTGATAGAAACTTTCCTAATATAAAAATATAGTCACATAAGACACATATTTAATTTTGCAGGTTTTACCCTGACGCTCCTTTTTTATGACTGCTTTTTTCCTGTTTTTTGATTAATAACACCAACCAAACTATTTTTCGCAAAACCACCTATATGTATGATTAATGTCTATACTTTCTATAACCTGAAAAAATGAATAATTATGACCATCACCTCTATCCACTAAAACTATAGATGGTCTATATTTTCTCGACAAAGTTTTTTAAACTAACTTGATTGCTAAATCAGGTTAGTTTAAAAATTATTTATCTTCTTCACCATCTGGTAAAGAGGATGAACTCATGTTTAATTCAATATGCAAAGGAAGACTTCTATAGCAGGGAAAGAGATACTTAGGAATTTTTTTAATTGCTTATTGTTTGTTAACCATTTTGTTTGAATTTTTACTATTGTCTTAACCAACTATTTCTTTGCCATAACTCCATCATATAAATTGCTTGTAACTATCACTACTCTATTGTCTGTTTTACCAATTTATCCAAGATATTGTCTACCAACTTCATCAGTAAAATTACGACTTTTTCTGGGTACAAAATCTTTAATAGTCAGAGTAAATCCATTTCTAATTCTAGTTTAACTTGCTTTATTCATAATTTTTAAGAGAGGTTTACTAACGCAAAGCTTCCCTAAAATTTATCAAGCTTTCATTCCATTGTGATTGACTAATAAAATGATATATATTGTGCTATGAAGCACAAAATTGTTTTTTTTGATTTGAGCAATATTTTTGATTTGAGCAATATTTTTCCTTTTACTTTCTCCAAGTAATCCCCCTAAATAATACCGAAATCTCTTTTTTTAGCTCTGGTTTTAAATAAATCATCAAACTTTATGACACCATTTTTCAAAGTATGGAGTTTATTAATGGATAATTGATAATTACCTCTTGTTAAAACCGAGAGGATTGAATATAAGTAAATATTATTTCTTTTTTTCTCTTAAAAGGGGAGGCTTTCAACCTGAATTATTATTCGGTAAGGCACATATAATTGTTTCTCTAATTGCTGGAATATTTTAAGATAAAAGTATTGCTGTCTAATAATTTTAGACTATTTTATCGCATTTTTTTACTAAAGTCTAGTTACTAAAATTGGGTGTTGCTAGAATAATAAAGGATATCAACATCATTCAATGATTCTGGTTTTTCCTATTCCCTATTCTCTATTCCCTCAAAAATTAATATGAGTCAAGACGTAATTATATTATGGTATCGTAACGACCTACGCATCCATGACCATGAACCACTATATAAAGCACTAAAAGCTAATGCTCAAATTATTCCTATTTATTGTTTCGACCCAAGGCAATTTGGTAAAACAAATTTTCGCTTTCCTAAAACAGGCGTATTTAGAGCAAAGTTTTTACTAGAAAGTATTGTTGATTTGCGTAACAGTCTGCAAAAATTAGGTGGTAATTTAGTTATTTATCAAGATAAACCAGAAATAGCAATTCCTAAAGTAGCTCAACAATTATCTGCTAAATCAGTATTTTTTCATCAAGAAGTTACTGCCGAAGAAGTTCAAGTAGAAAGAGCAGTTCGTCAGGCACTAAAACAAATTGGAGTTAAGTTAAAATCATTTTGGGGTCATACACTTTACCATCCAGATGATTTACCTTTTGAGATTAAACAATTACCAGAATTATTTACTAATTTTCGCAAAGATGTAGAGAAAAATTCTACTGTCAATCCTACATTCTCAATTCCTCAAAAATTACCATCTTTACCAGAAATTGATATGGGAGAATTACCCACACTATCTAGTTTAAATCTAAAAATATCACCATCAGATTCACGGGGGGTTTTAGAATTTAAAGGCGGAGAAACAACTGGCAAGGAAAGAATAAAAAATTACTTTTGGCAGCAAGACTGTTTAAAAGTTTATAAGGAAACAAGAAATGGAATGCTAGGAGCAAATTATTCTTCTAAATTTTCCCCTTGGTTAGCATTAGGATGTTTGTCGCCTCGTTATATTTATGAACAAGTTAAAGAATATGAATATCAAAGAGTCAAAAATCAATCAACTTATTGGTTAGTTTTTGAGTTACTCTGGCGAGATTATTTCCGATTTATTTGTCAAAAACATGGCAATAAAGTATTTCATAAATCTGGTTTACAAGGAGTAGCTATTCCTTGGCAAGAATATTCGGAAAAATTTAAAAAGTGGCAAGTAGGTAAAACAGGATTTCCCCTAATAGATGCTAATATGCGCGAACTTTTAGCTACAGGTTTTATGTCAAATCGTGGCAGACAAAATGTTGCTAGTTTTCTGACTAAAAATTTAGGAATTAATTGGCAAATGGGAGCTGAATGGTTTGAGTCTTTACTAATAGATTATGATGTTTGTAGTAATTGGGGAAATTGGAATTATACTGCTGGAGTAGGAAATGATGCCCGAGGTTTTCGCTATTTTAATATTCCTAAACAAGCAAAAGATTACGACCCTGAAGGAAAATATGTTAAACATTGGTTGCCAGAATTAGCAAAAGTGCCTGCTGCTAAAGTACATGAACCTTGGAAATTATTACCTGTTGAACAAGATAGATTTGGTATAAAAATTGGGGTAGATTATCCACAACCAATTGTTGATTTATGGCAGTCGGTTAAAGAGAATGAAAAAATTTATAATGCAGCATTAAAAATTCCAGAAGGAAGAAGAAATAAGCAAGAAAGAAGAAGGAAGAAGTATTAACGAAGTCAGATAGGGGAGCCGTCGGATTGGCGATGTACAGAAGTTGTTTTTGTAATGGGGATTTTGAGTAACCATCCCAAAATATTTCGCCTTAAAAGGCGGGGTTTTAGACCCAATTATATTGATAAAAATTGAATAAAAAAAGTAGGGATAGCTGTCTAAAATGAATTCCATAAGCTATTATTAAATATCTATCTTCGAGATGCACCTTTTTGTCGGATTATTTTTTCATGCTTAGTATAAGGTATAAAAATTATTCCTTGTTTACCGAAAAATTAAGGTTTAAAGCCTCTCCTTGAAAGGAAAAAAAATTCGTTTTAACCAATCCTCTTCTTTTTAATAACAGGTAATTATTAATTATTGAACACGACTTTCTAGCAAGCCTTGTAATACGGTTTCACGGAATTCAAAATTAAAAAGTCAAAAGTCATGCATTATGATTTTATAGACTCATAACTTTTACGCTACAGTAGTTTCAGGAAATTATTTCACATATCATATATAGTTTGAAATTATTTGTGACATTTTTAAAGTGAATTGGTATAAGAAATTGCATATAACTTCGGCTTTGTTGTAATAGCCATAGAAAATCCGTTCCGCTTTTCGGTTCTCCCCGACATGAAAAGTGAACCTAGTGGCAGCTATATCACCCTATTTCTATAGATTGATGCTTTATTCATTTATTGGCCAGTAGTTAAATGGCTAAAAGCCTTTACAGGTATAAGTTTCAGCCTTTTTTTATCTAAGGTTGCTTGTTGCTTGATGTTTGATTTATTTATTGGACAATAGTTGTAGAAGTATGAAGTACATGGATCTTGTGCGGTAGCTATATGCTTTCATACAACAAAGCCTATAACTTCCCTACATTCTTTTTCACACCTATGTCTAATACTAAATCTCAAAAGTGTTGCTATACTTAGGATTAAGTAATTAACACAGGCCGAATAACCTTTTTGATAATTATTTAGCTAGGAGCGTGTTAATTATTCTTATGTTTACTACTCCCCCACTCCCCCACTCCCCCACTCCCCTACTCAATAAAACTAAGTTGACTTATGCATCTGGCCATGAAAAAAAATTGGCATAGGGGGTTGACACTCTCTGAAGCGTCTGTTAGGTTTAGTGAGTAGGGACTAAAAAAATATCTCTGTCCCCATCCTAAAATTCTATACTTAATGTATTTCTTAGAAACAAACAAAAAGCCGATGTTTATCAACAACTCTTACTTTTACTATTATTTTTGGCTTAAAGAGGTTCACTTAAAGTGAATATAGCTTTTGCTATTAACTTCTAAGTGAACCGCAGAATAAACTCTGCGGTTTTTTTGTTTGTACATCTGAGTATTCAAAAAAAGACGAAAACAGTTATGACTCAAGTAAATTCCTGGTATTACGGTTTTTATTTTTACCCCCGATATAGTTCCGGGTAACTTGTCATGCTGACTTTCACTTTTCAGATACATCAACCCGGAACTGATAATGGTTCCGGGTTTTTTATTTTTAACACCACTTAATTTGCCAAGGAGAAAATCTCATGTCTAACGCGAAACTTGCATCTAAGTCTCACTCCGAACATCAAACAGTTGTCAATATTTCTGAACAGACAACAGTGGGAGGTGCAGATTTTTTGATTATTGGGGGCCCCTGCACCGTTGAAAGTATCGAACAAATGGAAGTAGTGGCAAGTAAATTAATAACAGCACCCGTGCAAATGTTGCGGGGAGGTGTCTACAAACCGCGCACTTCTCCCTACTCATTCCAGGGATTGGGAATAGAAGGATTGAAAATTTTGGCATCTGTTCGCCAACGCTACAATATTCCAGTCGTAACAGAAGTCATGTCTATTCCGCAAATAGACTCAGTGGTTGCTTATGCAGATATGCTGCAAATAGGTAGTCGGAATATGCAAAACTTTGAGTTACTCAAAGCAGTGGGAAAAATTGACAAACCTGTGATGTTGAAACGAGGGTTATCTGCAACTATTGAGGAATTTTTGATGGCTGCTGAATATATTCTCAGTCATGGCAACCCAAATGTGGTATTATGCGAACGAGGTATTCGTAGTTTCGATAGTTATACTCGTAATGTTTTAGATTTGGGTGCCGTAGCTGCATTAAAACAGTTGACTCATTTGCCAGTTATTGTCGATCCTTCTCATGCTGTGGGTAAACGGGAGTTGGTGGCATCTTTGGCGAAAGCTGCGGTTGCTTCTGGAGCAGATGGTTTGATGATTGAGTGTCATCCTGTACCGGAGGAGTCGGTTTCGGATGCGCGACAAGCGTTGTCCTTGGAAAATATGGTGGAGTTGGTTGAAAATTTACGCCCTGTTGCTGCTGCAGTAGGGCGATATATTTGTCGAGTTGAGGAAT